>JAADIV010000120.1:2626-3036 GCA_013151175.1 Deltaproteobacteria bacterium
CATCATGTATCATTGTCCCGTAGGGGCGGGTTTCAAAACAGACCGTACACCATAGAGGCGCATCATGTATCATTGTCCCGTAGGGGCGGGTTTCAAACCCGCCCATTTTAATGAGAGATCAAGCAAATATGGAAGATATAAAATTTCAGGCCCTGTGGGTTGAAGAACAAACAAATGGCCAATATAGCCGCCGCCTGACGACAAGGCGGGTGGCAGATTTACCGCCGGGTGATTTACTGGTTCGGGTCAAATATTCATCGTTAAATTACAAAGACGCCCTGTCGGCTACTGGTAACAAAGGAGTTACCAGACGGTATCCTCATACGCCTGGTATTGATTGTGCAGGGGTTGTGGAACAGAGTCTGGCCGCGGATTTCGCGGCGGGCGATGAAGTTATCGTCTCCTGCTTT
>JAADIV010000131.1 GCA_013151175.1 Deltaproteobacteria bacterium
CGGCACCGGCAAATATCTCGCTCAGTTTATGAACGTAGGCCTCCGCATCATCAAACTTGGGACAGCCCATCATCACCACCCTGTCTCGCAACAGATCCTGATGAAATCCGGCGTAGGCAATGGTTGTACAGTCAGCGGCAATAAGTAAATCCGCCTGCCGTAAAAACGGCGCGTTGGGCGGCACAAGCCGAATCTGCACGGGCCAATGACTTAGGGCTGAGGCCGAGGCCATGCTTATCGGCTTATTGGCATCCTGGCAGGACTGCGGCTGAAAATTCCGTAAAGCGGCAGATGGACAACCACCAGCTTTAAGACTGACAGCCGGTTTCTTCTGCGCCTTTAGCAACTCTTCCACGGCCTCCTCATCGAAATCATCAACATGACGTTCAACAATTTGGAGAGCACCGGTGGGACAGCCAGACATACAAGCCCCCAGTCCATCACAATACTTATCGGCAATTAAACGGGCCTTACCGTCTACAATCCGCATGGCGCTCTCCGCGCAATCAACAATACACTGCCCGCAGCCATTGCATAATTCTTCATCGATTTCAATTATTTTTCTGGTTACCTTCATCTCTTATCCTTTGTCCTGAGCGGCCAGTTGCCGGGCCTCCGTCAATATCTGCCCATTAATATGCCCACCGGGCGCCGCAGATTCCTGCCCCTGCAAAAGAGCGCAAACCTCATCATTTAACCCCTGATTGGCACCGTGCCGTTTGAGGATCGGCCCGGCCAATTCAGAGATGGATTTATCCGCATCAGCGGCACCGCCATCACAGACCACCGCAGCCAAGACCTGGAAATAGGCGGCCAAAACCACAACCGCCTTATTGCTGCCCTCCCGTTCCCCGGCCAGAACCCCGGCATGGCGAGCAACCCGGCCCGCCAGACCAATGGCCTGGAAATTATCACCCAGGAGCCTCTTAACCTCAGCGGCAACCTTCGTAATTAGCTGCTCCTGCTTTTTAGCCAATAATTCCGGCGGCAGATTCCCCAGACATTGCTCCGCATAGGGGCAATAAGAGGCGCAGCCAAAGTCCATATGGGGATTAAAAACCTCGTTACCGCAGTTTTTACACTTTCTCTTGCTGTCATCCTTGAAAAACTCGAGTGTATTGCCGCATTTTGGACATTTATACTCAAAGATAGCCGCCCCGTCCCAGTAGCGGCTATCCTGTCCCGGACATTGCATTGATTATTCCTCCCGCGCAGTAGGTGTAATGTAACTATTCAATGGAGCACCTGCCTACCCCAGGATAGTCTTTAAATCCTCAGCCGGGGTGGAGATTGGCTTGATATCAAAGTTCTTCACCAGAACATCAAGCACATTGGGGGTAATAAAGGCCGGCAGACTCGGCCCTAAGCGAATATCCTTAATCCCGAGATGTAACAGGGAGAGCAGAATGGCTACGGCCTTCTGCTCGTACCATGAAAGAATAAAAGAGAGCGGCAAATCATTTACCCCGCATTCAAAGGCGTTGGCCAGAGCCACGGCAATCTGAACGGCGGAATAGGCATCGTTGCACTGCCCCACATCCAGGAGACGGGGAATGCCGCCAATATCACCAAGTTTTTTGTCAAAGAAACGAAACTTACCGCAGGCCAAAGTCAGAATCATGCAGTCCTTGGGCACCTGCTCAACAAATTCGGTGTAATAATTACGGCCTGGTTTAGCGCCGTCACAGCCGCCCACCAGGAAAAAGTGGCGGATATCTTTATTCTTGACTGCCGCGACAATTTTATCCGCCACGGACAAGACGGTATTGCGGGCAAAACCGGCCATTACCGTACCCTTGTCAGTATCCTCCGGGAAACCGTCCATCTTCAAGGCACAATCAATTACCGAGCTGAAATCCTTATCGGCAATATGCTTAACGCCAGGCCAGGCCACCAACCCGGTGGTAAATAAATTGTCCTTATAGATCTCTTTGGGGTTCTGAATACAGTTGGTGGTCATGACAATGGCGCCGGGGAATTCAACGAACTCTTTGCGCTGATTTTGCCAGGCCGTACCGTAATGGCCATATAAATGGCTGTATTTCTTCAGACCAGGATAGGCGTGGCAGGGAAGCATCTCCCCGTGGGTATAAACATTGATGCCCTTACCTTCGGTTTGCTGCAGGATTGCATCCAGATCCTTTAAATCATGGCCGGATACCAGAATGGCCTTACCCTTCCTGGCTCCAAGCGGAATCTCCGTCGGCTCAGGATGACCGTAGGCCCCCGTGTTGGCAGCATCCAGCAATTCCATGGCCCGCAGGCAGATTTATCTCACCACACTTCAAGACCATAGCCACCCAGTCATCCAGGGAGATATCATCACGCAGGACGGCAACCAGGGCCTCCTGAATAAAGGCGTAAACCACATCATCTTCCTGGCCCAGGATTCTGGCATGATCGGCGTAAGCCGCCACGCCCTTCAGGCCATAAACCAAAATTTCCTTGAGAGAGAGAATATCAGGATCTTCAGATTTGTTTTCGGCATGACGATTAACCGCTTCGCCCTGTTCTACCATACCGGCATGATCGGCCGCCAGGGTGAAAGAGGCAGCCTCTTCCGGGAAATCAGTCTTGCCGCCGGCCGCAGTACACCTGGCTTTCATTGCCTCACGCAATTCTACCGCCTTTTTCATCAAGGCTATAAGCCTGTCATCATCGAAATTCACATTGGTCAGGGTGGAAAAAACCGCCTCACAGGTAAAGAGATTTGCCTCATTATCAACAACACCTGCCGCCCGGGCCGCTACAGCGTAAAGGCTCAGACCCTGAGCCGCGTAAATAAGCAGATCCTGCAAGGCGGCAGTGGCAGGCGTCTTGCCACAGGCACCGGTTTTAACACAGGCAACTCCCTTAACTGTTTGTTCACACTGATTGCAATACATAACTATCCTCCTTAATTTAATTTTCAGCCCATAGTGCCCTGTCAAGGTTCAGCTAACGCAATATTGCGTCATTTCACTCTTGACAGGACATTAGAAAGGCGCTTAGAAACTGGTTATCAAGTTCTTTGGGGCTGAGTCTAATCTGCTTATTGCTGAAAATCTTTGACTTAGGTCAAAAAAGAATTTTTTTTACTTATCGCCCAGGCAAATACCAATTTCTCTGGCGGTATACACCTTATCGTCATCAAGTGTCACTACCTTACGCTCTTTGGTCGCCTCTTCCAGAGTAACGTCCTGCATCTCACCATTGACCAGAGCCACCATATGACCAAACCTGCCGGCCTCTGCCAATCGCACCGCCGCCGCCCCGAAGCGCAGGGCTAGCAGACGGTCAAAGGTTGTCGGCGAACCGCCGCGCTGTAGATGGCCAAGCACCAGAGAGCGGACATCTTTGCCGGAACGCTCCCTAATTTGCCCGGCAACCCATTCACCGACACCGCCCAACATGACCTCCTGGCGGCCCGCTTCACTGACACTGTCCCGGCAAATCACGGCAGAGTCTTTCGCCTTGACGCCCTCTGCCACCACGACAATGGCATAGTGCTTACCATGCAGATCGTTGTCGGCAATTTTTTCACAGACATTATCCAGGTCAAAGGGAATTTCAGGAATCAGGATGACATCAGCGCCGCCGGATATGCCGGAGTTTAGAGCGATCCAACCGGCTTCACGACCCATTACCTCAACAACCATTACCCGATCGTGCGATTTGGCGGTGGAATGCAATTTATCCAGGGCCTCGGTGGCCGTTGACACTGCGGTATCAAACCCGAATGTCAGCTGCGTAGCGCAAAGGTCATTATCAATGGTCTTAGGTACCCCGATTACCGGCATACCCTTTTCCGCGTAAAAACGGCGGGCAATATCCAGGCTGCCATCACCGCCAACCGCGATATGGCACATAAAACCCAAGCGGTTGAAATTAGCCATAATCCGATCAGAAATATCACATATCTCTGTCTCACCCGCCAGATTCTGCACCGACATCGCAAAGGGATTTCCTTTATTGGTGGAACCCAGAATCGTGCCGCCCTGACTGGTAATTTCCGCCACCGATTCCGGCAGTAGACGCACCAATTCGTCCAGGTCAGTCAGCCCCTTGTAGCCGCCCCGGCTGCCATATACCTCCCAACCTTTCGCTTCCGCAGCCATCACCACCGCGTAAATTACCGCGTTCAAGCCGGGTGCGTCACCGCCGCCTGTAGAGATAACGATTTTTTTCATACCTTGCCTCGCTGCTTATTTTTGGGGGGGGCAGACAATAACGATCCATCTCAGCCCCAGAAATAAATACCACGTCCTATGTATTATGATTATGGCACAGCGCAGCAGGATTTTACAACTATTTTATTATTGAGATAACGGGAAAAACGGGGAAAAAATCGCGGGCAACTAATAGGTTGTCTTCTCGGCCATACTGTCCCATTGAGCAAAGACTGCCAGGGCCTCATCACGACCCACCTGGCTCATTTCCATGCCTCGTTGGGATATATCGTTACTAATTTCAGCGTAGATATGCGCATCGGCAAAGCCAAGAGCGGCAGCATCATAACGGTCGGCGGCATAGGTGACCCTCTCTATGCCAGCCCAATACAGGGCCGCCAAGCACATGGGGCACGGTTCACAATTAACAAATATCTCACAGCCGCTAAGACGAAAATCCGCCAAGACCTCACAGGCCCGTCTAATGGCAACGATCTCAGCATGAGCGGTCGGGTCATTGGTGGCGGTGACCAAATTATATCCT
>JAADIV010000232.1:0-1572 GCA_013151175.1 Deltaproteobacteria bacterium
CATCAACCTCACCTTTTTTCAGCAGCTTAAAGGCGACAAGTACCGAAGAATCCTTCTTCCGGCGCAGGGCCTCAAGCGGAGATTCTTCCATCCCCACCACTTGACTGGTATGAACAATATCGATGAGAGAATCAGAAGAACAACTAGCCGACCGGTGCGCAGCGGCAGCCGATAAATTAGCATCGCTGTACCCGTTGATAGCAGCCTGTAATTGCTCTCTATCCCCCAGTATGGTCACATGGTGGCCATACTCGCGAACAGCGGCAACGGCACCGGCAACCATCTCAGCCGGGCCAAGTTCACCGCCCATGCCATCAAGAGCGATTCTCAACACAGCCATCCAACGGCCAAAACCAAGGCCAGGGGAAAGAAAAAAGATTCGCCAGGGAAATTAAACTTTTTATTCAGTGTCTTCATCAAACTGAATAATCTTTTTACCGTTGTACGAACCACATCCCGCGCACAGCCGATGCGGTTGTTTGGGCTCGCCGCAATCCGGACAGGCGTAGACATTTGGCGTACTCAAGGCGTCATGAGAACGTCTTAGGCGAGTTTTAGAGTGTGATTGCCGATGTTTTGGTAAAGCCATATTGAACCTCTCTTATATTTTCTTGTTGTGTAACTACTCACAGGGTACCGAATCCGGAGTCTCGCAGGTAAGCGATAGACGCCGGGCTCGCTTACCTACTTCGTTATCGCCCTGCTCACGTACAGGGAGTACGCTTCGCAAGACGATGCCTCGCATCTCCGGCACCCTGCAAGCAGTTACAAGTCCTGTGGTTATTGATATTAAGGGCCTATAGGGTGAACAGTTACCTTATTGTTTAAGTATCAATCTGAAACAGCCGCCATAACGGTCGTTGTAAAGCGCCTGCATTAATTGATAAGGCAACGCACCGTCTTATGAGAAAACGGATGATTATAAGGAATTACGCTTTAATGTCAAGATATTTTGGCAGCCAAAATTATTCGGAAACAGTAACCACACAGAACTCAAGGGAATAATAAATGGGAATATCCGGTCAAAATATGAGCCAGAGATCATGAGGCCGCGCTAGAAACCCGTACCAAGGCCTTAACCTTAGCGTCAAGGCGTTGGTTCAGTGATTGTATAGACTCATTTTTAAGAATTGCCTGAAATTGTTGACGGTATTGTTTTACAACGCTGACACCTTCCAGTACCACATCGAAAACCAACCACTGGCCGTCTTTATTTTTTTTCATTTTATAATTTATGGAAAATTTTTCGTTATTTTTATCATAATAGCTATAAACCAGGGCCAGATTCTTCCGGACAATTTGCTTCTCAAAAATGATCTTTTCCCCGGAATATGAATTAACCCGCCTGATATAAGTATTTTTCAGTAATTCCGCAAAAAGCTCCAGAAAACGCCGCCGTTCACTATTCCTCACACTTGCCCAGGATCTGCCCAGGGCGAGCCGCCCCATAAGCGGGAAATCGAAACGCTTATCGACCAAATTAAAGAGTTGCCGCTGCCTGGCATCGTGTTTGGCCGCCCCCTGCAACGCCTTGTCATGTAGCAATAAAATCGCCTGATCGACCGTTGCCCT
>JAADIV010000232.1:1579-4045 GCA_013151175.1 Deltaproteobacteria bacterium
CTGATCTGGGAGATTGGCTGCCCTGCATTATAGGCGGCATGGGCGTTTACCTGACAAAATAGCAAAGAGATAATTACAGCAGACAGAATTTTAAGCTTCCTCATCGAACAAATATCCATATAGTTTCTCAAAAATTAAGTTAAATCGGTAAAGCGCTATACCGCAACACCGTTGTTTGGCTAAATCCTGCCAACATCAATTTCAGTTCAACACGCTTGGCGTCCTCAATATTCACACCCGCCGGCACTTGCAAACCGTAAAAGGTGTAAGCACCCCGCCGATAGGTAGCCACAACGGTAGTTTCCCCCATAGAGACCAACTTAAGATCCACATCATTCATACTATCACGATCAAAGAAAGTACCGACCTGTACATAATAACGCCCGGCATCCTTGGGCGCCAATAGCTGTTGAGGCTTAGCCGCCAGGAGATGAATCACCCCGGTTTTGTCCAATTTTTCGTTATCAGTTTTGGCCTCACACTTCCAACACATCCGGTTACTTATTTTTTTACGCCGCACATTGGTATAAAATTCCCGCATGGCGATATAGGGATCAAAGGCCGCATCCTTAAACTGCTCATATTCACCAAGATTCAATGAAGTGTAATTAACCCGCTTTACGCTGCGTAGCGTGGCGGCTCCCTCCCAACCGGGAGTCACATAATTCAGGGGATCAAGAAAGGCATCACCCGCCATACCGATGGTATCGCGGATATTGGACGGCCCCAGAAACGGCCAACAGATATATATACCCTCACCCGCGCCGTAAACTCCAAGAGTCTGGCCGAGATCCTCATCGGACGATTCAAGTTTAAAAACATACCTGGCAGGGTCACCAAGACCTGCCACGCCAATAGTCGAATTAATCACGAAGCGCGACACCTCAATTCCAGACTCAGAAACCCGCCCCTGCAAGAGATCATTCACTAGCCGCACGGGCATCATTAAATTTCGAAAGGCGCTCCAAAGACTTGACCGCAGCGCCTGGGGAACAACAAATGACCATGCCTTTGCCGCCGGTTTTAAGAGGTAAAAGTATAACTTATCATTGAACTGAAAAAAAACCCTGTTTAGAGGCTCAAGAGGATCGTTGATATGAATTTCCGGCTTGTTATAGGCGGCCATATCATCTAGCAAATTGATATCATCTGCTGCCGATGCTAGGCCTGAAGCCAGACAAACCAGTAAAATTGAGGCGCAGAATACCATTATGGATCTTCTTTTTATCATAACCTTCCTTAACGTGGTACCGCTTCTACACAATGATTGAAAGACAAAACAACCGCGCATCAGCCTATAACAAATTATGAAGAAATTATCATGTTTTTTCAAGAAATAATTTCTCCCGGCAACTTTTTTAGGGCAAAAGAGGGAATATTGTAATATATTCAGCCGGCGTTCGTCACTCAGATAATAATGTTTACGCACTGACTTTACAAAAAACTCCATTCCACCAACTTGCTAATGCTCACAAATTTATACCAAAAAATAGTCCTGGATCACCCCTGGTTGACCCTGCTCTCCACCCTGTTTGTTGTTGGCCTGTTTTGCACCCAGATACCAAAATTCAAACTGGATGCCTCGGCGGATTCTCTGGTTCTGGAAAATGATCAGGCCCTGCGCTATTACCGCCATATTTCAAGCATTTACGATACCAATGACTATCTGGTACTTACCTTTACCCCCAAGCAAGATCCATTTTCCGATGCGTCGCTGCTAACCTTAAAAAAGATCAGCCATGATCTGACCAGTCTGGACGGTGTGGCCTCCGTATTGAGTATCCTGAACGCGCCGTTATTATTCAGCCCGCCAACTGCGTTGGGAGATTTATCCGGCAAAATCAACACCCTGCAAAACCCGAATACAGACAGGAACATGGCCCGCCATGAGTTTTTGACCAACCCGATATACAGCAAGCAGCTGCTAAGCGCGGACGGCAAGACAACCGCCATCCTGATCAATCTGCCCGATCACCCCAAATTACGCGCACTGCTGAAACTCCGCACAGAACTCAGACAAAAAAAATATCAACAGAGTATAACCGCCGGTGAAAAAATTAAACTGGCTCAAGCGGAGAAAGATTACCGCCGCCAGTCAACCATACTGACCCAAAGGCAGGATAAAACGGTCGATAACATCCGGCGGGTAATTGCCAAATACCAGAACCAGGCCGTTATGTATCTGGGCGGCGTCCCTATGATTATCGATGATATGATTTCTTACGTCCGCAACGATATTGTTATCTTCGGATTTGGCGTCTTTATATTTCTGGTAATTACCATGTCGGTCATCTTCCGCCGCAGCCGCTGGGTAGTTATCCCCATGCTCTGCTGTTTTGCCGCAGCCCTTACCATGGTTGGCGCTCTGGGTTTTATGGATTGGCGGGTCACCGTAATTTCATCGAATTTTATCTCCCTGATGTTAATCATTACCATGTCGCTGACCATCCATCTCATTGTAAAATA
>JAADIV010000228.1:0-696 GCA_013151175.1 Deltaproteobacteria bacterium
GATATGAAAATATTTAAAACCCCGGCTCCGGCCATGACCGCCGTCCTGCTTGTTTCCCTGCTGCTTGCCGCCTGCGGCCAGGCCCGCGCCCCCCAGACCCTCTCAGCCGCCAGCCCTGATTTTTTCGGCATCGGTGACAATCTGGCCCGGCAGTTAATCAACAACCGCCGCCGTTCTCTCAGCACCAGCGAAACCCTTATTTTCACCACCATCGTCAATCTTAACAATCTCGACCAAACCTCAAAATTCGGCCGGGCTCTGAGTGAATCCCTTGCCACCCGCCTGTTCCAATATGGTTTTCATGTCATCGAACTCCGCAAGGCCGGAGCGATCATGGTCAAAGACAAGACCGGTGAGCTGATATTAAGCAGGGAAAGCAAGGAACTGGGAAAAGAGCAGAAAGCGGATGCCATTTTGGCCGGTACCTATTCCCTGACCCCGAAGTCCATCATCATCAATATAAAACTATTAGCGGCTGGAACTCAGGAGGTATTATCAGTGGCGGGGATGGAGTTAAACCGCAGCTTGAATATCAATTATCTGCTGGCCGACGGCGGCCCGGTGATGGACAGTCTTTCAGGTGACGAGCATTTTTAAAAATAATCCGTAACTATTCAGCAGCACCCCATCTTAGCCCATTCGGAGTCTTCGCTTACCTAGGCCTTCTCGAATACCAAAGTATGCTTCGAAGTCCTA
>JAADIV010000228.1:712-3164 GCA_013151175.1 Deltaproteobacteria bacterium
CTGAACAGTTACACTCTGGGGTTATCGTTACTTTCGGGCATAACGCTGAATAGTTACAATAATTCCACAGTCAGGGGATCAGACTTTTTACGAGTCCATCAAAAAAGGAGCCGCATGCGAAGATTTATTTTATTTGTTTTATTTATTTCATTAGCCGGCTTGACGGCCTGCTCCACCATAAGCCAGCGCCGGTCTTCAGCGCAGGTCGCGGTTCAAAAAGGGGCGCCGGTGGTCTACATCCACCCCCTTGACCCCCAGGCCTATGCCATGTCATCAGTGGGCATCCTGCCCTTTGATCTGGCAAAGGGCATTAATCCGCGTCTCGGGACGGCCGCTGCCGGTATCTTTCAGGACATTCTGCTGGGCCGGGAGACCTTCCACCGGGTCAAATTACTGCCGGAGCATTATGGAAACAGCGATGAGGCCCTGCGGGCCGGAAAGCGGGAGAAGGTGGATTTAGTAATGGCGGGCCGGATAAACTACGCCTTGGAGGGAACCGAACTGGGCGGCTCACGTTTAGACATCTCCGTACGTCTTTTAAACACCCGCACCGGCAAAACCATATGGCACATAGAGCAGGCCATGGAGCAGCCCATGGACTACCCCAAAACCGATATTCTGCACTCCATATTCAACGCCCTGCAGCCCCCGGTTATCCGGCGCTCCAAGGGCGCACCGGTGGTGGTCAACATGCTGGCCCAGAGCGCCGATGATATAGCGGATGTCATGGCCGGAGCCCGCTACGTAAGAAGATGAGTAACTATTCAGCAGCACCCCATCTTCGTTCATTCGGGACTTCTCGAATACCAAAGTATGCTTCGAAGTCCCGAATGAACGAGGTGAGCGTAGACTCCGAGCTGGAGCACTGCTATAAGTTACATCCGGCGGTTATTGCCCATTTTGGGCATTCGCTGAATAGTTACTACAACATAATAAATACTGGCAAAGTCCAGAATATACACAGGCGGGGAATATAAATGGTTACGAGAGTGCCGATGTCAAAGACTGGTCACGCCAGGCTGCGAGAGGAACTGCATCGTCTGGAGAGTAAGGAACGCATTGATGTAATCAGCGCCATTGAAGAGGCCAGGGCTCATGGTGATCTGAAAGAAAATGCCGAATATCATGCCGCCAAGGAACGGCAGGGCCATATTGAATGTCGGATTATGGAGCTGAAGGATAAGCTGGGCCGGGCCGAGATTATTGATTGTACAAACGTCAAATGTCAGCGGGCGGTTTTTGGTACG
Organism: Deltaproteobacteria bacterium; assembly: GCA_013151175.1. Classification (GTDB taxonomy): domain Bacteria; phylum Desulfobacterota; class Desulfobulbia; order Desulfobulbales; family VMSU01; genus JAADIV01. Next base: position 1,960 of record JAADIV010000228.1, read on the forward strand.
GTAGTTGAGATGGTGGATCTGGATAATGATGAGGAAGTAACTTATTGTCTGCTGGGGCCGGAAGAGGCGGATGTGAAGACCGGCAGCATCTCTGTTCTTTCTCCCATTGGCCAGAGTTTACTGACCAAGGAGGTCGGTGACGAGGTTACGGTGAAGACGCCCGGCGGGGTCAGGCAGTTTGAAATTATGGAGATATCTCCGGCAGCGGCGCCTTGATGATTTTCAGTTTTTATGGGCTTCTATGCCGGCAGGCTGATGCCGTTTAAGAAAATAGAGCTTATTTCATCGGCGGTATCATCAATGGTATATGCGTGATCGGAGTTTAATATCCACAATCTGGACATTTCGTCTAAGGCACCAAAGAAGGCTCGCTTGATAATCCCAGGCTTTAATTCCGGCCGGAAAATCCCGGATTTCTGGCCCTGGTGAATAATACCTGAAATTATATTCACATAATCGACGAATTTGGTGATCCGGTATTCTTTCACGGAATCTGAGCTCTGACGGAGTTCCATCTGGAGTACCTCGGCCAGCTCCTTTTTTTCTATCACCAGTTTCAGGTGATGGAGAGCGAAGATGTATAACTTACGGCGCGGATCTTCTTCCTGGGCCAGGGCCGCCTTTATATCAACGATTAACTTGGCTATTTCTTCTTCAAAAAGAGTTAGTAATATATCATATTTGTTGTGGAAATATAGATATATGGTGCCATCTGCTACCTTGGCTTCCTTGGCGATGTCGGATATTCTGGCGCTGAAGAATCCCTTACTGCCAAAAACCTTGGTGGCTGCCACAAGAATTTTTTGATGTTTGTCTGCCTTTTTCACGTATGTATGACCTGATGGGAGTAAAAAGAGTAAAAAGAATAGAATGAATAGAAATTCATTTCTAATGATATGTATGGCTGGTGAGGCTGTCAAGTAATAAAAGAAAAATAATGAATGGCTATTCATGCTTACCCCCCTGTTTTAAGGGGAAAATCATAAGCGCTGATTCCGTGCTGGTGCGCACGTATGATTTTTGGTGAATCCGTTAATCTCTGGCTAAATTAGTTTGTGAGGAGTGATATGAAAATATTAGTGATTGGTGCCGGCGGCCGGGAACATGCCTTGGTCTGGAAGTTGAAACAGAGCCTTAGAGTTACAGAAATTTTTTGCGCCCCCGGCAATGCCGGCATTGCAGATATGGCCCAATGCCTTGATATT
>JAADIV010000058.1 GCA_013151175.1 Deltaproteobacteria bacterium
GATCTAAAGGGGGCAAATTTTAAGGGTGCCTTTCTCGAAAGGAGCAATTTTGCAGGGGCCAACCTCTCCGGCGCCAATTTTAAAAATGCCGATCTTAAAGGAGTTAATTTTCGTCATGCCGATCTGACGGAGGCCTATATGAAGGGGGCTGATCTCTATAATGCCAACCTTTCCGGCGCCAATTTAAAGGATGCCAATTTAAAAGAGACCTCTTTTGACGGCGCCTATCTGGGCGGCGCCAATCTCCAGGGTACGATAATGGAAGGCAAAAAATAAAGTAAGTGCTCACAGGGCACCGGATCTTTCCGCGATTAGCCTGGTTTACGTATGACTAATACGCTGCACCAAGCTACTCACGAAAATCTCCGGCACCCTGTAAGCACTTACAAAGCCAGTGGTTATTGGTATTATGGCGATCATGGGGTGATTAGTTACGAAATAAAGGATGGAGGTAAGCGGTTACGATGATATGTCTCCTGACCCCTGAATCCTGAAACGGAGGTGGATATGCCATATGTGAGTATTCGGGTTGCCGGGAAATTAGCCAGGGCGCAGAAGGAGGAGATTTGTGCCGGGGTAACCGAGGTGATCGCCAAGGCCGCCGGTAAGCCCAGGGATTCAATTTTAGTTTTTATTGATGAGGTTGAACATGAGAATATTGCCAAGGGTGGCAAGCTCCTGCGCGAACCGGCCTGATTTAGCGTTGGCAGATTTCAGCTTGGCACACGTCTGGTAATGGACAGGATAGAGGCTGAAAGGCGGCTCGGTTTCCTGCGTACAGAGATAGATTTGCACGCCCGGCGTTATTATGTCCTGGACGATCCCCTGATATCCGATGGCGAGTATGATGCCTTGTTCCAGGAGCTTCTGACCCTGGAGAGGCAGTTCCCTGATCTCGTTAGTGATGATTCTCCCAGTCAACGAGTTGGTGGCGCGCCGCTCCCGGAGTTTGTCAGGATCGAGCATCGTTCGTTGATGCTCAGCCTGGAGAACGCCTTTCAGCAGGCTGATATGCTTGATTTTGAAGTACGTCTGCGGCATTTTTTACATAGCGAAGAGTCCTTTGTATATGTCGCGGAACCCAAGATGGATGGTTTGGCGGTGGAGCTTATTTATGAGGACGGTATTTTGGTCACCGGGGCTACCAGGGGTGACGGCCGGATTGGTGAGGATATTACCGCCAATATTAAGACCATTCCCGCCATTCCGCTGAAATTACCGGCCTTGACCGTTATGCCGCCGATTCTTGAGATTCGGGGCGAGGTCTATATGCCTATTCATGGTTTGCGTGATTTAAATGCGCAGCGCCGCGAGGCCGGAGAGACTATATTCGCTAATCCCCGCAACGCGGCGGCCGGTTCACTGCGGCAGCTAGATCCGAAAATTTGTGCCTCCCGTCCCCTTGATTTCTTTTGTTATGCCTTGGGCAATCCCGAACAGACGAATTGCCGTTCCCAGCATGAGGCCCTCGATTTGATGCGGCAACTGGGCTTTAAGGTTAATCCATATATTAAGTTATGCCGGGGAATTAAGGAGGTGGCCGATAATTTTGCCTATTTGCTAGAGCTGCGGCCCCGGCTGCCGTATGATATTGATGGTATGGTTGTTAAGGTGGACAGCTTTGACTTGCAGAGGCGTCTGGGGAATAAGGCCCGCAGTCCAAGATGGGCTATTGCCTGGAAATTTAAGGCTGCTCAGGCGACAACCCGCTTGCTAGCAATAGAATTTGGCGTGGGGCGCACCGGGGCGATTACTCCGGTTGCCGTGCTTGAGCCGATAAATATCGGCGGCGCCGTGGTGCGGCGGGCGACCTTGCATAATGAAGATGAAATACGCCGTAAAGATGTGCGGATTGGGGATCTGGTTTTGGTGCAGCGGGCGGGTGATGTTATCCCTGAGATTGTCAAACCTATCGTTGATAGTCGTACCGGGGCGGAACAGATTATCCGGCTGCCTGCGGTTTGTCCCGCGTGTGAAGAGCCGCTGACGCGGCCCGTTAATGAGGCGGTAACCAGGTGTCTCAATCCGGCCTGCCGGGCCCAGCGGGTTCGTGCCCTGATTCATTATACCGGTAAGGCGGGTCTTGATATTGACGGTTTAGGCAAGAGGGCGGTGCAGCAACTCTACGATCAGGGTCTGTTGGAAGATATTCCGGGTATTTACGCCTTGACTATTGCCGATCTGGCGCCTCTGGACGGTTGGGGGCAAAAATCGGCGGAAAATGTGGTGCGGGCCATTGCCGCTAGCCTGCAGACCAGCCTTGCCAAATTCCTGGCCGCCTTGGGAATCCGCTACATCGGTGAGGGGATCTCTCAACTTCTGGAAAGGCATTTTGCCGACATTGAGGCTCTGCAGGCGGCCTCCAGAGATGATTTTCTGGCGATTGACGGTATTGGAGAGCAGGCGGCCGGCAGTCTGGTACGATATTTTGCCAGTCCCACGGCCTTGAAGATGTTGGCGCAGCTGCGGGAGGCCGGTCTGCAATTGACGGCGCCTCTGGCGGCGGCAGGCGGTCTGCCATTGGCCAATGCGGTTTTTGTCTTTACCGGCACGCTGTCAATATCCAGGAACGAGGCCAAGGCCAGGGTCAAGGAGCTTGGCGGCCGGGTGAGTTCGGCCATCAGTAAAAAGGTTACCCATGTCTTGTGTGGCATAAAGGCCGGCAGTAAGGAGAAAAAGGCCCGTGAACTGGGCCTGAAAATCATCAATGAAGAGGAATTTATGCGCCTTATTGCCGCCGGGGGGCCGGGGAGTTCGAAAGGTTGAAGGATAAAGGATGAAAATGAGCGGGGCGGCTTATGGTTGCTGGTAGAATAAAGGTATTGATAAACGGCCGGGTACAGGGCGTCTTTTTTCGGGCCTCGACCCGTGATGAGGCCCGGCGTTTGGGGCTCGTGGGCTGGGTAAGAAACAGGGCGGACGGCGCCGTGGAGACGGAGGCGCAGGGAGATGAGGCGGATTTACAACGCCTGCTTAATTGGTTGCGTCGGGGGTCGCCGCTGGCGGAAGTTCGTAAGGTAAGCCATGAGCAAGTGCCGCTGCTTGCGGGTGAGAAAGACTTTGCTGTCCATTATTAAGGGTTTTTTACATGAATAAAAATGCCAATATACGCATAGTTTGTCCCGAATGCGGCAATGACACCGAGTTTCTGGAGGTGGCGGATAATGTTGTTATTACAACTTGCTATACGCAAAATGACGATTGCAGCTTTACCCAGGACGGTGATGAATCTCAGGTTCTGGGCGAAATAAAATTATTCTGCGCCGAGTGCAGTGCCGATTTATCGGAATTTCATCAGCATTTCCTGGATATGCTTTTCTGAGTGTATGGCTCCTCTGCTAATAACTACCAATCAGATGCTCCGGCGGCGGTTTAATGAGCTGCAACGGGGTGATATTATCATTGGCCGCGTGAGTCTGCGTCCCAGTGAGGAGCATCTTCTGCTTGACCTGGTTGAACGCGGGGTGCGCCTGATTCCTTCGGCCCTATCGCAACTGCTCAGCCGCAGCAAGACCATGCAGAGCGAGTTGTTGGCCCAGTGGCTGCCGCCCCGTACCAGGGCTATCCACGATATTCATCAGCTTCTTGAGGCTATGCCGCTTTTTGGGGCAGATGAAAAAATTGTGACCAAATTAGATCGCAAGAACGCCGGTCTTGGCATTCATTTATGGCCCACAATTGAGGATGTCTATACGCATGCCTCTCTCGCTAATCTGTCTTTCCCCTTCGTTATCCAGCCCTTTCAGCGCCGTACCAGGGATGTTCGAGTCCTTATTATCGGTAATTTTATCGAGGCCTATGAACGGTATAATGCGGCCAGTTTTCGCAATAATCTCCATTGCGGCGCTGAGTTCAGGCCCTGGAAATTGACTCCGGCTCAGTTAAAAATTTGCCGCCAGGTTATGGCTAGGGGTAAGTTCCCCTACGCTCATCTTGATCTGATGATCGGCGCTGAGGACGATTATCTGTTGGAGATAAATTTGCGGGGCGGTATAAGGGGGGCAATGATAACGGCGCCTGAATATGAAAAACTGCTTAATGCCAGGCACCAGGAAATTCTGACAGAGATCGTTGAGTGACACAAGTTGTTTATGTATAAGGCAAAAAAAAAGGACACCTTGAAAAAGGCGTCCTTTGCACAAACCAACCACAACAAAACCGATTAGACACAGCCTGTCGGTTTGGGAAGACCTGCCATCTTGCAAGCTCCCTTGCCGGGGCCGGACGGGAATAACTCGTAAATTCTTTTCAACGGGAAACCCGTAGTCTTGGAGAGAATACGAACCATTGGGGCGATACCGTTTTTCTTGTAGTACTCCTGGAGAATGGAAATGATCTTATTATGCTCATCGGTCATCTCGGAGATACCTTCCATTCCCTTGACGTAGTCAGTCCAACCCTCGTCCCACTGCTCCATACCATTGGTCAGGAACCCATCTTCATCAACATTATAGGTTTTACCGTTATGTTCCACCGTTGCCATGTTACTCCTCCTTAATATACTCTTTTGAAAAAAATTAAATGGCCATTCAATATCAAATTAAGACCCGCTGATTACAACCGCAATTAAGCTTTTGTTTGATACTATAGCCGCTTATGTTTGTCAAGAAGCAAAAAACAATTTTAATGATGGGCGGGGGTGGGCGGTTTCTGCAGGGTAGTAAATTTTTGCAGCGGTTCAGCAACCTGATTGGGGTAATCAATAATATAATGCAGACCGCGTGATTCATGTCTGGCCAGGGCTGATCTGACGATGAGATCAGCCAGTAGGGCTATATTCCGTAACTCCACCAGATCCGGGGTCAATAAATAATCACGATAATGCTGGCGAATCTGCTGCTGAATAGGCGCCAGGGTTTCCTGCACCAGATGCAGTCTCTGGGTACTGCGGACAATGCCAACATAGTCCCACATCAAGCGCCTGATTTGATCCCAGTTATGGGTGATTAAGATACACTCTTCTATCCTTTCGGCGCGGCCGGACGACCATGACGGCGATGACGGCGGATTTTTCCGGGCGAGTTCCGGCCAGTCTTTTTTGCATTGTTGAAAGGCCTGCTCTGCATATACCACCGCCTCCAGAAGCGAGTTACTGGCCAGGCGGTTACCGCCGTGCAGCCCGGTACAGGCAGTTTCGCCCAGGGCGTATAATGACTCAATGGAACTGCGGCCTGCCATATCGGTTAGAATACCACCGCACATATAATGGGCCGCCGGCACCACGGGAATCGGCTCCCTGGTCATATCAATTCCGTAAGAAAGGCAGGTCTTATAGATGTGTGGGAATCGTTTTTTGATAAAATCTGCCGGTTGATGCGTTATATCAAGGAACACAGAGTCATTACCGCTGGTCTTCATCTCGGTGTCAATGGCGCGGGCGACCATATCCCTGGTTGCCAGATCGCCGCGCGGGTCATATTTCTGCATGAATAACCTGCCATTCTCATCAATCAGGCGGCCGCCTTCACCTCTTACTGCCTCCGAGATTAAAAAATTCTTGGCCTTGGGATGGTATAGGCAGGTCGGGTGGAACTGGACAAATTCAAGATTGGCGATCCTGGCGCCAGCCCTGTAGGCCATGGCTATACCGTCGCCAGTGGCGATATCCGGATTGGTGGTGTAAAGATATACTTTGCCGGTGCCTCCGGAACACAGAATCGTGACTTTGGCCGCATAACTGTGGATTTCTCCCGTCTGGGAGTCAAGGACATAGGCCCCATGACAGCTGTCCCGATGGCTAGCCTCCGACCCGGCGGTGTCAGATTTGGAAGCCAGGAGCAGGTCAATGGCGATGTGATTCTCCAGGATATTGATATTGGGATGGCCGCTAGCGGCCGTGAGGAGGGTGCATTCTATCTCATGGCCGGTGAGGTCGTAGGCGTGGGCGATTCTGCGGGTGGAATGGCCGCCCTCCCGGCCCAGATCAAGTTGGCCGTTATTATCCTGTTCAAAGTGAACGCCGATTCTCAAAAGTTCCCGTACGCATTCCGGGCCATTTTCAACCACCATACGCACCACCTCTTCATCGCAGATACCGGCCCCTGAAATCAGGGTATCCCGGATATGATCCGCAAAGGTGTCATTTTTGTCCAGGACGCAGGCAATGCCGCCCTGGGCCCGATTAGTGGATGAATCCACCTTGTTTTTTTTGGTGACCATAGTCACCCTGCCAAGAGTCGCGGCCTTCAAGGCGAATGACAGGCCGGCAATACCGCTGCCAATAATCAAAAAATCAGTTTCAAATTGCATTTTTTATTTTTCACCTTTATGCTTAGCGACCAGTTAGTGCCTGTCCATAAAATTGATTTTTTCCAAAATAACTATGACAAAACTGAAACTGGTTATCTTTGATTGTGATGGAGTTATGTTTGACTCTATCGAGGCCAACAGGGCCTATTACAATACTATTTTGCAATATTTTCATCATCCGCCAATGGATGACGATGAGCTGCGGTTTGTGCATGTCAGCCATGTGGAAGACTCCGTGCGCCATATATTCCGCCGCTATAATGATGACTGGCGGGAGATCGAAAAGTATCGCGCTTCACAGCCATATACCCCGTTTTTACAGTATATGCGCCTGGAGGCTGATTTGCCGGAATTCCTGAATTTTTTGATGCCGGACATCGCCAGGGCCATTAGCACCAACCGCGCAAATACCATGAGTAGTATTCTGGAGATGTTCGATTTGGCAAAATATTTCGATAAGGTTGTTACTTCCGTGGACGTTAAAAATCCCAAGCCCCATCCCGAGGCCTTGCATAAAATCCTGGCTCATTTTCGACTCACCGTCCCCGAATGTATTTATATCGGTGATTCACAAGTGGACGCCGAGCATACCGCCGCCGTTAATATGCGCCTTATCGCCTTTAAAAACCCGGAGTTAACGGCAGATTATCATGTTAATTCATTTACGGAGATCACCAAATTACCAATTTGGGGGCCATAATGGGAGGCTTAGCGGCGATGTAATTTAACTGTACCATCCAGGAAGTCTATCTCATGCAGCACGGCGTCTTTGATAAGCTTTGGCTCCTCAAAGAGGGCGCTTACCTCAATACCGTCTTCGCGGACAATAAGCTTGGCGGCGTTCTTCAATATTGTTTCTTCCGCCCCGTTTTGTTCTAAAATTATACTCATTTGACACATTTTATATTTCCCCCGAGGGTAACTATTCAGCGTGGTGCCTAAAAGTAACAATAACCCCTATGGCTCAATCTTCGCCAGACTGTCTATCTCGCCGATAATGACCAAAACGTCATCTACGGCCAGTTTTTCGTTGGCCTGGGGAATGAAAACATAGTCTTTCCCCTCATTTTTTTTCACTGCGATAACCTGAATGCGCTGTTTGTTGGTTAAATCCAGGTCGCGCAGGCTTTGGCCGGCCCAGTTGGCGATCTTTATCTCTTTGACTACTATCTCGTTATTAAACGGGAAATAATCAATGAAACCAGGAATCGTGGTGCGGTTTGCCAATTGCCTGGCGGCCATACTCTCCGGAATAAAAACATCATCAACGCCTATCTTCTTTAATAATTTGGCGTGATCCTCGTTGATGGCTTTGACCCAGACCACCGGTACCCCAAGCTCCTTCAGATACATGGAGATCATAGCGCTGGCGGCAATGGAATCTCCCACGCTTACCAGGACATGACTTAAATCACCCACCCCGATTTGCTGAAGAGTCTCTTTATCGGCGGCGTTGCCCAGATAAACCTGGGTAAAGATGTGTTTGGCGTGTTTTATATTGTTCTCGTCTGTGTCTATGCCCAGGATATCTACTTCTAAATCGGCCAGATGCTTACCAAATTCAAGGCCGAATTTCCCCAGTCCAACAACACCAACCTGGACGAATTTACTCATTTTCTTCTCCTTCGTTGGCCTTAGGACTTGTTCCTCAATAACCTCAAGATGTAAAGTTAATTTCGTTACAAGTCCTTAGCCGATTAAAATATCCTCTTCCGGTAATTCAAAGAACTCCTCTTTGCGCATGGCCTTAATGCTGGCCAGAAAGACCAGGGGGCCCAGACGGCCGATGAACATCAGGGCGGTTATCAGCCACTTCCCCGCCAAAGATAAATGGGGGGTAAGTCCGGTGCTTAAGCCAACCGTACCGAATGCCGAAACCGTCTCAAATAAAATTTCAAAAACCTGCCCCCTTGTCTGGGGATGGGGCAGATCGCCGCCCTCGGTTATCGATAATATCAGGGTGGCGGTGAAGATAATTAAAACCGATAATACCAGCAGAATCAAGGCGTTGTTAATGGCGCTCTTTTCAATGGCGAATTTACCGATTCTGGCCCGTCTGCGGCCTTTTAACTGGGAGGTGATAAAGGCATAAATGGTGCGGAAGGTGGTTACCTTGATACCGCCGGCACAGGAGCCTGGCGCCCCGCCGATAAACATGAGGATTACCATAACGAACAGGGACACATTAGTCATGTTGTGAATGTCCATGCTGTTAAAACCGGCGGTACGGCAGGTGACGGACTGAAACAGTGAAGATAGAAGCGCGTCCCCCAATGGCATCTGTCGGTGAAAACCAATGAATTCCGCCATAAAAATAGCCGCCCAACCCACTACGATCAGTAACAGGGAGGTTTTAATGACAATTCCGGCATACCAGCTTAAAGCCCTTTTCCTGCCACGGTGGCTAAATTTTATCCTGGCAAGGAATACCCCGCGCATTTCAATGAGAACGGAAAATCCCAGGCCGCCGCAGATAATCAGGAACATAATGATTAGATTAACCGGCCAATTACCCCGCCAGGGCACCAAGCTGTTGCTGTTTAACGAGAAACCGGCGTTGCAGAAGGCGGATATTGAATGGAATAACGCTGAGAACCAGTTGAAGCTGCCGGCCGGCGCCAGGGTATAAAGTGCCAGGCCGCCAAGGCCCTCAATGAGTATGGTACCCAGGAACATAGTCTTCAGAAAATCGCCGAGGGCAAAACGATTGTGGGGGATAAGCGCCTGACCAACGGCAATTTTGTCGGTGAGAGAAACCTGCTGACGGACGAGGTAAAAGGCCAGGCTGGTAAAGGTCATGATTCCCAGACCGCCTAGCTGAATCAGAATCATGATAACCGTTTGCCCAAAGCGGCTGAAACAGGTGCCGGTATCAACTACTGTCAGGCCGGTGACACAGGCCGCCGAGGTGGCGGTGAACAGGGCGTTTGTCCAGGAAATTTCGGTATGGGCAAGGCTTATGGGCTGATGCAGCAGAATCGCTCCGATCAGTATTGCCACGCCGAAAAATAATACCGGTAAAAAAATGGGGGGCAGGCCCCTGGGGAATTTGCAGATGGACATGAATCAGGCTAGCCTCACACTGATGGGACAGTGATCCGATCCCATGATTTCTGGTAGAATAGCGGCATCTATAACTTTGGCTTCACTGTCTTTATTTACGCAAAAATAATCAATTCGCCAACCGATATTTCTGGCGCGGGCATGAAAACGGTAAGACCACCAAGTGTATTGTTCCGGCTCTTGATGGAATTTCCGGAAGGTATCCACAAAACCGTTTTCCAGAAAATTGTCCATCCAGGCCCGTTCGGCGGCGGAATAACCGGGGTTCATCTCGTTAGATTTGGGGTTTTTAAGGTCAATGGGACGATGGGCTACATTGAAATCCCCGCAGACCATTACGGTCTTGCGGGTGGCCAGGTTATTGGCAAATTTATGCAGGGCGGCGTTAAAATCCAGCTTGTAGGTCAGGCGTTTTAATTCATGCTGAGCGTTGGGGAAATAGCTGTTAATCAGAAAAAAATCATCATATTCCAAGGTCAACACCCGCCCTTCGTGGTCAAATTCATCATTTCCCAGGCCGTAAATTATATTCTCAGGCTCGAGGCGCGTGTAAATGGCGACGCCGGAATAGCCCTTGCGTTCAGCGGAATGCCAGAACGATTTATAGCCGGGGATATTAAGTAATTGCTCCGATAATTGCGATGGTTGGGCCTTGGTCTCCTGAATAGCAAGAATGTCGGGTCGCAGATCATTGACTAGCCCGGTAAAGCCCTTTTTCTCCATGGCCCGGATACCGTTGACGTTCCACGATATTATCGTTCGACCGCCGGTTTTTATAGTTCGGGGAGAGGCCTCTTTTATGACTTTTCTTGGCGTAACCCCTATGCGCGGACAAAGATTTTGGATAACGCAGCGGTCACAATGCGGGGCAACGGGCTTGCAGGTTCCCTGGCCAAAGGCCACTAACATGGAATTTATCTCCAACCAATATCGGGGCGGCAACTTGGCGCGCAGCTCCATTTCTGTTTGCAGCGGGGTTTTAGTCCGCACATATCCCCAGATATTCATAATCCGATGGACATGGGTATCAACGCAGATAGCCGGCTTGCCAAAGGCCACAGCCCGCACCAGGTTGGCGGTTTTTCGTCCCACTCCCGGCAGTTTGACCAGGTCGTCAATCTCAGCCGGTATTTGGCTGCCAAATTTTGCCAGGGCGGCTGGTAAATTATGCAGATAACCGGCCTTGGCCTTATAAAAGCCAACCGGATAAATTAATTTACTGATTTCATTTGCGGACAGAGCGGCGAGGCCTTTGAGGTCAGGGGCTTTGGCGAATAAACGATTGGCGGCTGCGGCGGTGGTCTCGTCCCTGGTACGGGCCGAGAGAATGGTAGCAGTCAGCACCTTGAAGGGATCTGCGGTCTGGACGGCGATTAAATCCACCACCGGTACCTTATATGCCTTGACCTCCGCTTTGACGGCGGCAATTAGTATTTCAATATTCATATGTGGTTGTTTGGGGCGTTTTCTTCCCTTTATTGGGGTTGTTCGCGATTTTGGCAAAATCGTTGTAACTATTCAGCGAAATGCCCTGCCCGAAATTGACAATAACCACCGAATGTAACTGCTCAGATGTGCCCGAGATGTGGTTGATAATGCCGTTCAGCAGATAAGCGAACGAAGTGAGACTTCGATACATCCGTATGCTGAACGGCATTATCGGCCGCAGATTGGGTGCAGCTGAGCAGTTACAACTCATTCTCCCGGAGGATATACCGTTACCAGGGTTTTTTCGCAACCTTTGGCTATGGCGGCGTGCAGGGAACCGAACAATAACCGCTGCGGTAAGGCCTGTGGCGGCGGCCCGGCCATCAGGAGCAGGTCATGCTGTTTCGCCTCGCGTAATATTGTTTCTTTGCGGGCCTCGGTGGCCAGGGCCTCGCAGGTGGTAAGCGGCGACAGCCGCTCTTTGGCTGCCCAGTTCACGAGCTGCTGCTTGGCCGCGAGAACCTCCTGCTCCGTATCAGATGAGGCCATAAGGCGCAGCAAGCTGATGCGGTGCTGTCCCACGGCGGCCAGGGCCTTGAGAGGATCTTTCATTGCCTCGAGATCCCGGAGGTGAAAAAAAGGCACCAGAATACGCTCGGTGTGAAAGACGCCGCTGAACTTGATAATCATGGTCGGGCAGGGCGCTTCGGCGGTGATTCTGTCGATAACATCCTGAAAGGCCGCCGGGCTTACGAGCGCGTATCCCAGAACAATTCCCCAGGTGTGCGATTGCGCCGCCACTTCAAGAATGCCCCGAACAATGTCGTTATTATGGCTAGCAACCGTATAAAGCTCCGAGCCCATATTGCTCACCTCGGCTCTGATGGCGGCGAGCAGGGTCTGACTGCGATCCTGCATATCGGCATTGTAGCCGGCCTGGGGGATTATGCGGGCCATCATTGGATAGGCCTGGTAATAATTAGCCATAATGGCTGCCATCCTTGCCAGGGCGGCGCCGGTGGCCAGATGGGTGGCGCTGAACAAGACTACGCCCTCTGCTCGGATGGGGGTGGAGATTTTGGGCCAGGTCCAGGGAACCAGGGGAACCCCGGCTGGGACCTCTGCTAGCCCCTGAGCGCCTTTGCTATCCGCGTCAGGCGGGATATTCCTAGTCGGCAGCGGAGCGGTTGCCGCTTTCGCGGCGGGTATCTCCCCTGCCAGTTTGACGGCCAGTTTGGTTAAAATTGGCCCCAGGGTCTCCGACATGAAAACCCCGGCTAGAACCACCGGGGTGATTATCCCGGCAAAGGCGCGGCCGGTAGCGTCATTGTTAATCAAAAAAATCAGGCCGATGGCCACTCCGGCCTGCGGGGTCAGGGCTAGCCCGAGATAACGCTTTACGGTAACGGGAGATTTGGATAATAAGGCTCCGGTTCCGGCCCCGCCGATTTTGCCGATGGTGCGGCATAAAAAATAGGCAAGTCCCAACCAGCCCGCAGTTGCCAGAGCCGCGAGATTCAAATGGACACCGGCGAGGGTGAAGAAAAGGACGTAAATAGGTGGCTCAAAGCTGTTAAAGGTACGGAATATACGGATATCACGATGCTCACGGTTGACGATGGTAAAGCCTGCCGCCATACCGGCCAATAGCGGTGACATACCAAATATTCTTGCCGCCTCGCCGCAGAGAAGCAGCAGGGCCAGGCCGGCCGTCAATATTTCACTTTTTTGCTGCAGGTGGCTGTTAACAAAATCTAGCAGCAGGCCGGTGATAATCCCCAGTAAAATGGCGCCGCCTATTTCTAGTAGACTGGCATACAGCATCGCCGTCATATCCATCTGGCCGGTATTAGTGAAATGCTTGACTGCCGCGAGAGTTATGCCGAATATCATAATGGCCAGGCCATTGTCCAGAGCGATTACCGCCAGGAGCGAGGTAGTCAGGGGGCCTGCGGCCTTGATCTCACGGATAACGTGCATCGTAGTGGCCGGGGCAGTGGCGATGGAGACGGAGCCCAGTAAAATAGCCAATACCACGGCGTTTGCCATTGTGGTCAGCCCGGTCAGCCGGATAACTATAAAACAGCCCAAACTAACGATGACAAAGGCTCCCAGGGATTCTCCCAAGCCCACCAGAAAGACGCTTTTTGCCGATGAGCGTAGCCGGGATATTTCCATATGCTCACCTATGCCGAAAGAGATCAGCATCAGGGCTATCTGGATAAAATGCCCCAGATGTGCGCCGACGGCCTCGCCGGAAAAGAGGTTCAGCCCAGATGGCCCCAAAAGCAGGCCAACGCAGATATAGCCGGTTACGGAGGGCAGGTTGACTAGCTTACAAAGCCAGGCCCCCGCGAATCCGGCCCCGAGTAAAATTGCCAATACCAGAGTTATATTTTCCATTTTTTGACCATGGAACAACACGGGAGCGCGCGGAATTGTTGCTAACGCGCATCTTAGCTGTTCTCAAATGTTCACGGGTTCATGATAAAGTCAGAACTCGGCTGACTGAACTTATTTTGTAACGAAAAATTGGTAACTATTCAGCGAGGGCTATAAATTACCCTCAACTCGTAACTGTAGCTATTCAGATGTGCTCCAGGTTCGTTCGTTTCGGCCTCCGAGTCTGTACTCCCTGTACGTGAGGAGGCCGAAACGGACGAACCTGGGGTGTAGCTGAATAGTTACAAAAATAGTAAGTTTAATTGGCTTATTAAAGCCATTTCGTTTAATCTACCCCAAAGCTGAATTTGTGACTAATATTTTTTTGGCAGGGGCAAATGAGGGTTAACGGTAAGCAATATCGGACGATTTGGGTAGATAAACAAAATCCGCAGGTTATAAAGATTATCGATCAGCGCCTTTTGCCGCATCAATTTGTAGTGGAAGAGTTGCGGACGGTGGCCGATTTTGCCACAGCCATTAGAGAGATGCATATTCGGGGCGCTGGACTCATTGGGGCAACAGCCGGATTTGCTATGTATTGTGCCACGCTCCATGATCCAGGTGATGTGTTTATGGCAGAGGCGGCGGCGATTTTACTGGCCACGCGGCCCACGGCCAAAAATCTGGCCTGGGCGATTGCCAGGCAGCAGGATGAAATTCGCCGGGAGTCAACCCCTGAGGCCAGACAAAAGCGGGCCTTGGCCGTGGCCTGCCGGATTGCCGATGAGGACGCGGAGTATTGCCGCCGTCTGGGGCAGCATGGTCTTGAGATCATCAGAGAAATAAGCGCCAGAAAGAATGGCCCGGTAAATATTCTTACCCATTGTAATGCCGGTTGGCTAGCCTTTGTTGATTATGGTTCTGCCACCGCCCCGATTTATGCGGCCCGCGATGCCGGGATTGACGTGCATATCTGGGTTGATGAAACCAGGCCATGGCTGCAGGGGGCCCGTCTCACAGCTTGGGAACTTGGTCAGGAGGGGCTGCCATATACCCTGATTACGGATAATACCGGTGCAGCACGGTATGGTGGATATGGTTATTGTCGGTTCTGACCGGACTACGCGCTGTGGTGACGCGGCAAACAAGATCGGTACCTATTTAAAGGCGTTGGCCGCTTATGATAATGGGGTGCCGTTTTATGTCGCCTTGCCCTCCTCGACCTTTGATTGGGAAATATGTGACGGGCTGCGGGAAATTCCCATTGAGCAGCGCCCCGATGATGAGATCAATTTTGTCAATGGCCTGGCGGCCAACGGCGATTTGGCCACGGTGCGTATCTCGCCGCCGGATGCTGTGGGTGCCAATTACGGTTTTGATGTTACCCCGGCCCGGCTCATCAGCGGTTTGATCACCGAACGCGGTGTTTGCCGGGCCGCTGAAGATGATATAATGAGGCTCTATCCGGAGAACCGTTAACCTTAAGTGACTATGGCCGTGAAATTTATTGTTCAACTTATAGCACTTTTCGTTATATCCATGCCTGCCCTGGCGGCCGCGCCGCAGCGGCAGATCCCTATTCAGGTGGAGGCCGATCAGATGGTTTCCACTCAAAAGAATAACTCGGTTTTCTTTTCGGGACGGGTGGTCGCCAAGCAGGGCCTTTTGACTATTGATGCTGATGAATTGACAATATATTATGCCACCCGAACCGGCGGCCGGGACGTGAACTCCAAGGGGACGAAGGAGATCAGGCGGATGTCCGCCCAGGGCCGGGTTAAAATTATTCAAAAAGGCTGGGTGGCTAGCGGCGATACCGCCGAGTATTTTGAAGCGGCGCGTAAGGTAGTAATTGTTGGCCACGTCAGGGTTTGGCGGGATAATAACCTGGTTACCGGTGATCGCTTTGTGCTGTTCCTCGACGAGGGTAAGAGTATCGTGGAGCATGACCGGGGAAAAGGCGGGCGGGTGAAGGCCTTTTTTTATCCGGCCAAGAACAAATAACGGGATATCCAGTATCGTGGCAATCTTAGAAGTAAAAGATATCGTTAAGCAATATAAAAAACGCCGGGTGGTTGACGGCATCAGCCTGCGGGTTGAGACTGGCAGTGTTGTCGGGCTTTTAGGCCCCAACGGTGCCGGTAAGACCACTACATTTTATTCCATTGCCGGGTTTATTCATCCTGATGCCGGCTCTATTTTTCTGGATGGTGATGATATCACCCCTTTACCCATTCATCAAAGGGCGCGGGCCGGATTGTCCTATTTGGCTCAGGAGGCCTCGGTCTTTAAAAAATTGACGGTTCGGGAAAATGTCCAGATTATTCTTGAGACATTGGGGCTTGCCAGGGATGAAATTAGGACTAGAATCACGCGGCTGATGTCGGAGCTGCGCATCACCCACCTGGCCGATAACAAGGCCGTTTCCCTCTCCGGCGGTGAGCGGCGTCGGGTGGAGATTATGCGGGCTTTGGCGACGAACCCCATATTTGTTTTGCTAGATGAGCCGTTTGCCGGTATTGATCCGCTGTCCATTGCCGATTTGCAAAAAATAATTCTGGAGCTTCGGGGCCGGGGGTTGGGTGTCCTGATTTCCGATCATAATGTTCGGGAGACCTTGAGCGTCTGTGATTATGCTTATATCGTCAGCAATGGCAAAATTCTTGCCCATGGCACTGCCGCAGAGGTCATTAACAGCGAGGCGGCAAGAAAGATGTATCTTGGCGAAAATTTCAGTATGTGACGCTGTTATCGCAAATATACTTTTTACGAGTGCATCGATTTTGAATAGTTACGAAGAGATAACCTTATGCCGCTACAATTAAGACAGCAATTAAAGCTTACCCAACAACTGGTGATGACCCCGCAGTTGCAGCAGGCGATAAAGTTGTTGCAGCTGTCCCGCCTGGAATTATCGGAAACGGTGCAGGAGGAGATGGAGCAGAACCCGGTGTTGGAGGAGGATATTAATACGCCGGATAGTAATCATGAATCTCTGCAGGACTTGACGGCTGAAAGCGGCGAATTGGCCGCCGTGGGGGACAAAACCAGTGAAGTTAATCTGGAGAGTGATTCTGGCCTGAAAGAGATCAATTGGGCTGATTATGAGAATGAATATGAAGGGCGATCATCGTCTATGCCCCGTAATGATGAGTTGCCCTCCCGCCTTGATATACTTACGAAAAAGACAAATTTAGCCGATCATCTGGGCTGGCAGCTAAAGTTCAGGGATGTCAATGATGAAGAGATGCGGGTTGGTCGGTTTATAATAGGCAATCTGAATCGTGAGGGTTTCCTGGAGGTGAATGACGCTGAAATCGCTAAGGCCACCGGCGGCTCTGATGTGGTTGTCCAAAAGATGCTAGCCATGATTCAGGATATGGATCCATCCGGAGTCGGGGCCAGAGATATTCAGGAATCCCTGCTTCTACAGCTCACTCATCTCAATTTGAGTGAGTCAATTGCCAGTGAGTTGGTGCGGGATAATCTTCTTTTTCTCGAAACCAAAAATTATGCCGCCATCGTCAAGGCCACCAGGCATCCACTAAAAGATATTCTTGCGGCCATTGAGGTGATTAAGGCGCTTAATCCGCATCCCGGCCGGTTATATTCTGATGAGGAACCGCATTACATAATCCCCGATGTATATGTTCAGAAGGTTGATGATGAGTACGTTATACTCCTGAATGACGACGGCCTGCCACGCCTGAAAATCAGTCGGTTTTACAGTGATATTCTGAAGGGTAAAAAAAATATCCCCGGTATGGCGAAGGATACCAAGACATATATTCAGGAAAAATTAAAGTCGGCGATGTGGCTTATTAAGAGTATTCAGCAGCGTCAGCGTACCATTTATCGGGTTGTGGAAAGTCTGTTGAAATTTCAGCATGATTTTTTCGAGAACGGCCCTGATTATCTAAAACCTTTGATTCTGCGGGATGTTGCTGAGGATATTGAAATGCACGAATCAACTATCAGCCGGGTGACGACCAATAAATTTGTTCATACCCCCCAGGGGATTTATGAGTTAAAGTATTTCTTCAATTCCTCAATTGCCAGGACTGACGGTGAGGGCGCCCTGGGTTCCAAGAGCATCAAGGTCAAAATGAAGAGGATGATTCAGGCGGAAAATCCGCTTAAACCCCTGAGCGATATGGCCATTGCCAAGGCCTTTGCGGGCGACAGTATAAGAATTGCCCGGCGCACTATTGCTAAATATCGTGAGCAGTTGGGCATTCTGCCGTCAAAATATAGAAGGGCGCCCAAACTGAAATAATTGTAACTATTTAGGGCAGCTTTTCGATTGTCACTGAATAGTTACGAAATAATTACTGCTTCTTATGGATGCTGATAACCTGCCGCCAAAAAAATTCGTGCCGCGCTTAATTCTCCTCACCGGGCTTTCCGGGGCGGGTAAGAGTACTGCCGCCAAAGCCTTAGAAGATGCCGGATTCTTCTGTATTGATAATTTTCCTGCCCGTTTGTTACCGGATTTGTTAGAAAAAATTATTAATGGTTCAAGTGAGCATCTTGCCTTGGTTATGGATGTCAGAGACCCTGATTTCCTCAAGGATTATGCCGTAATTTTTAGGGATTTACAGGCGGCGTTGGTTGGTTTTACCGTAATTTTTCTGGAGTCTGAAGACCTTGTTATTTTGCGCCGATACAGCGCCATGCGGCGCCGGCATCCCGCCGGTTGCGGCTCTGTCAGGGAAGGAATCGCACAGGAACGCCGGCAATTGGCTGCCGTGAAAGAATTGGCGCACCGCGTTATTGACACCTCCACGATGAATCCTCATGAGCTGCGCCGGATAATGCTCAAAAAATATGATCTGGCGGCAGGCCGGGGGCTCTCGATCGGCATATTGTCCTTTGGCTTTAAATACGGGCCGCCGGTGGAGGCAGATCTGCTTTTTGACGTTCGTTTTTTGGCTAATCCCTATTTTGTTGCTGAATTAAAGGAACGCTCCGGTTTGGAGCCTGAGGTCGCCGGCTATGTCTTGCAAAATGCCTCTGCTTTGGAATTTATTGAACGGCTTACAGCGTTTTTGCGTTTTTTGATTCCCAGGTATGAGGCGGAGGGAAAGACCTATCTGACCATTGGTATCGGCTGCACCGGCGGTCACCACCGCTCGGTGGCTGTGGCTAGACGTTTGGCCGATCTCCTTCGCCTGGAGGGGCATAATATATCCGTAACTCATCGCGATCTTGTGGAATCTTAGAGGTTGGGCAACACCGTGATAAGCTCCTGCTCCGCAATTATTTTTCAGCCGCTACGATCGTTGCCATACTGTTGCATAAATTCCCTTTACAAAACATTTTAGGCGCATTAAATTTAATACTTAAATGTCGTTGGTATCCGCCGATCAGTCGGTACCGCTAATTTTGCCAGGAACAGATTATGAAAGCGAGCGAAATGAAGGATGAGGATGTGGAACATGTGGCCGCTTTGCTGAAAACCATGGCTCACCCGATCAGAATGAAGATTTTATGTCTGTTACAGGACGGGGAGATGACTGTCGGCGAGCTGCGGGAGGAGGTGCAAACTACCAACGCCAATGTCTCACAGCATTTAAGCATTATGCGGAATAAGCTGATAATCAGTTCCAGAAAGGAGGCCAATTTTATCTATAACAAGATTGGCGATCATCGCATTTTGGAGTTGATTACCACCATGCAAGATCTTTTTTGTCCGGGTAAATGATAGTACGAAATACCGTTAAATCTGGTTTTCCCACTGTCTGTCAGGGTACCTAAAATAAATGGCTTTATTCAGGCCGGGGAGGAAATATGGTAGTTAACGACTGGGTGCATACAATCGCGGGAATTTTTATTTTAGTAAGCCTGGCCCTGGGTCTCTGGGTGAATGTCAATTGGTTTTGGTTTACCGCCTTTGTCGGGGCGAACCTCTTTCAATCCGGTCTTACCAAATTCTGTCTGCTCAGCATTATCTTAAAGAAGCTAGGTGTTAGGGCGCAATAGCCGCCCCGTGCGCAATAAATTTATGCAGG
>JAADIV010000193.1 GCA_013151175.1 Deltaproteobacteria bacterium
GTGGTCTGAACCTTAAGGCCGGTTTTGGCGGCTAGTTTTCTGAAAGAGGTACCGCCTTTCTTTAAGGCGGTCAGGAAATTGCCGGCGGCCTGGCGGGCAATTTTTACCGATTCCTGGGCGATAAAATGCTGCCTGACCTTTGCCTTAACTTCCCTCAATTTTTGTTGCACGGGCGGTCTGATATCAAGGATGTAAGCGATGGCGTAACCCTGGCCTGTTTCAATGATTGAACTTAATTCATCTTTCTTCAGCTTAAAGGCGGTATTTGTAAGCATAGGCATAGCTTTTATCTGCTTTGGCGGCGTTTGTTGAGCAAAGAAAGCGGTGGTGATAATTTTGGATTTAGCCTTGGTATTTGCCGCCGCGTATTTATTCAGACTGCCGGCCATAATGATTTGTTCGTAGGCATCATTGGCCGCCTTAAAGGCCAGAGATTTTGCTTTCGTCCCCTTTAGTTCAGCAATAATTGCGGGCCTTACCTCTGCTAGCGACTTTGTTTGCGCCGCCTCAATTTTATCCATCTTGATTATATGGAAACCGAATCGGGTTTTGACGACCCCGCTGATCCCGCCAACCGGCAAGGAAAATGCCGCGTCTTCAAAGGGCTTAACCAACTGGCCTCGGCTGAAAAACCCCAATTCTCCGCCCCGGCTAGCCAGACTGTCTTCAGAATATTTTCTGGCCAATGCGGCAAAATTTGCGCCGGCCCTGGCTTTGGCCAGAATGGCTTTGATTTTCTTAAGCTCTGTGGCCACTTGCGCCGCTGTATCAGAACTCTTGCTGCGAATCAGAATATGGCTAGCCTCACGTCTTTCCGGGGTGGTGTACTTCTTGATGTTATCGGCGTAATAATTTTTTATTGCTGTTGAACTGGGCGTTGCCGCTTTTTGATCTTTAAAGGCGAAATAGAGATATTTGATCTTTCTTTTGGCCGCAGTCTGGTAATTGGCCTTATTCTTGGCAAAAAAGGCGGCCAATTTATTATCGCCGGCCTTCACCTTGCTAGTATAATTGCGAGAATTGAAGGCGATGTAAGTGAATTTAACGGGCGTGTAGTTGTAAGTAAACAGGGCCTGTAATTCACCGGGTGACACCTGGCTGAAGCGGGCAAGGTGACCGCGTACCTTGGCGGCCAGTAAATCATAACGTGTACCGTCCTCAAATTTTGAAACCGTTAGCCGGGAATTGGCAAGAATGCTTTTATACCATTTCATGTTGAAGGTGCCGTTTCGTTGGAAGGCCGGCATCTTTTCAATAGCCTTTTCCAATTCCTGGTCACTGACATAAAGGCCTGCATCCAAGGCCCCCTGCCGCAATAAGGTGCGTTGAATAACCCTGCTCAGAACCTGATGCTTGATGTCCATGGTGGCTAACAGTCCTTTGGGGATGGCGCCGCCGAATTGATCCCGCAATTGGCTCATGGTCTTATCGTACTCCTTCCGGTAGTCCTGATACTCTATGTTTGTACCATTCACGGTGGCGATTGTAGTTCTACTGTTGGAGGAGTTACGTCCTACCCCCCAGAAGATGAAAACAACTATAATTACCAGTATGGTTGCCTGGAGGACTGGAGATCGAGCCTTTTTTCGGAAATAATCAAGCATATCAGGTTCCTGTTATTCGCATAACTGCGTCAATATAGTTTAATCCGGACTATCCTATTTGAAAACGCCGTATCCTACGGTTTTTCACCCATGTCGTCAACAAATTTATGTTGACAGCCGGATTTCCGTTGGCAGCAAGGCAGAAGAATAGCTTTGCGCAGGGCAAAAATGCCTGAAGCCTCGGCCAAAAAGGCTAAATAACCATCATCATCTTTCCTGCTTTTTCGCAGGCCTACGGTGTTTAGTAAATCAGCGGAAAATTTATAAAATATTGTTCGTTTAAAGAAGGTATGCCGTTGTCTGAGATTGAATATTCCCGGTATTTCATCTGGCAGGATGTGCCAAAGATGATCTTTAATCTTTTTTAGGTCTCCGGGCAGGGAATCGGGCAGAAAATGGTGGCCGCAGCGCAGCCAGTCATATATGAGCAGTTCTCGGTACAGGTTGGTCTGGGAGCGGCAAACGCTCAGTTGCAGCAGTATATCGTTCAGCAACTTCTGGGTTTTGGCCAGGGTGAAAAAATCATTGTTACGGCATATCTCAAGCAGCTCTGCAAAAAAGAGAAAAATATCTACATCCTGCTGATGCAGACAGGCAAAGAACGATCGGAAAAAACGGTTGTTATAAAACGCCTCCACGCATTCACTCAACCAGAAAAGATGCCTAATATCACTGTGTTTAAGCCAATCAGTGGCCATGACCTCGTAAGGCGGCCGGTTTGTGTTGAGTATACCGAAACTACTTCTATTGTGGCAGATTGCGGTATCCGGCAATACCTTTAGCAGGCCCATCTGGATATAATGGGGCTGTAAGGCAAAAACATCTCGCAGTGACTGGGCGAAGGTCTGTCGTGTATCATGGGGCAGGCCAAGGATAAGATCTATGTGCAGGTGGATATTTTTAAAACTCAGCAATCTCTTGATATTCTTCCGGGCCAGGGTAATATTCATTCTGCGGTTTACGGCCCTTAAGGTTGGCGGGTGGGTGGATTGGATGCCTATCTCAAATTGGAATAGGCCAACGGGTAATTGGGAGAGAAAGTCAAGCATATCTTCATCAAAGAGATCCGGGGCAATCTCAAAATGAAAGGTGGTAGCGCCGGCCTGGGACGCCAGGAAGCGCCAGACAGCCATGGCTCTTTGTCTATCGGCATTAAAGGTACGGTCAACAAAACGGATGATTTTGGGGGAGTGGCGGAGGATATCGTTAAGCTCCTGCCTGACGGCGGCGATATCGCGCCAAACCAGGCCATGTTCTACTGATGACAAGCAATAGGTACAGGAAAAAGGGCATCCTCTGACCGATTCATAATAAATATTGCGATTTTTAAGTTGGCGGGAGAAGTCATCTTGTTTATAAGGGGAGGCGAAAGGCACCTGGTGATCGGCCATATAATCTTCTTTGAGATGCCTTTGGCGCAGGTCGTCATAGAACGTGGTGTCCAGCCCCTCTATGGGGCCGTGAATGACAGTGGGCCGCAGGCTGAGGGTTTGGCGCAGGGTTTCTGCCTGGGGGCCGCCCATGACAATGGGGGTATCCGGCATAATGCGGTGCAGGTCTTCCACCAGGCGGCCTGTATAGTCGGAGTTCCAGATATAAACAGAAAAGAACAGCGCCTTGGGTTCGCTGCCGCTGATGGTCAGCAGGGTGGAGTAATAGGGGTCATTTAGACTGAATTGTCTGATCTCTGGCGTAAAGCCGGGGAATTTCTCCAATTCATTTCTGACATAAAACAGGGCCAGGCAGGAATGGGAAAATCGACAATTTATGGCAATAAGTTGTATGTTCATGTTTTTAAAACCAAGGGAATACTTTCTCTAAAACCAGCACTTTTAAGGTAAAATATGCTCCCCTATCCAAATATTGATCCGGTAATCTTCGGGATCGGCCCCTTAAAAATCAGGTGGTATGGCCTGATGTATGTTTTGGGCTTCATGGCTTCATATTTTTTGGTCTTGCGGCAGATCAAGCAGTTTAACTTTAAAAAACTGGCGTCGCATTTTGAAGATCTGAATTTTATCCTGCTCCTGAGCCTTATTTTAGGCGGTCGTTTGGGGTATGTGCTGTTCTACAACCTTCCCTATTACCTGCAGCACCCAGCTGAAATTCTGGCCACCTGGCGGGGTGGTATGTCATTCCACGGGGCGCTGCTTGCTGTTATAATCGGCGGCGTCCTGTTTTGCAAAAAGAATAAACTGCCATTCTGGCGGACAGCGGATATCTATGTGGTAACCGTCCCCATCGGTTTAGGTCTGGGACGTTTGGGAAATTTTATCAATGGTGAGTTGTTCGGCCGGGTTACCACCGTACCCTGGGGTATGATCTTTCCGGCTGGTGGGCCGCTGCCCAGGCATCCCTCCCAGCTCTATGAGTTTTTTCTGGAGGGGTTTATTCTCTTCATTGTACTATGGAAGTTAAAGGATCGTCCCCATTGGGACGGCTTTATCTTGGCCTGTTTTCTGATATTGTACGGTATATTCCGCTCCTTTATCGAGGTGTTCCGCCAGCCTGACCCGCAAATAGGATTCTTATTTGGTTATTTGACTATGGGGCAGATTTTAAGTTTTTTGATGATTTTGGCGGGTGGGTTGATTATCCTCTGGCGGCGAAATTGCGAGTGAATTTTAGGCAAATAAAAAACGACAATGAAACAAATCCTACTTATTTTAACAATTATGGTGCTTATGACTACTGAAACTAATGCCGCGCTGCTGAAACCACATTTATACAAGACTATCCTGGATAACGGTCTTACCACCATCGTCAAGGAAGTTCCTGACGGCAAGGTGGCGACGGTGCAGATCTGGGTTAAGGCCGGCAGTATTTATGAAGATGCGGATGAACATGGCATAACCCACCTGATCGAGCATATGATTTTCAAGGGCACCAAGACAAGGGGAGTAGGGGATATTGCCGCTGCTATTGAGGAAAAAGGTGGTCAGATTAATGCCTATACCTCCTACGAATATACGGTGTACCACGCCACTCTGCCGGCCAGTTATTGGGGAACGGCTATGGATGTCCTGAGTGACGCAGTATTGCATTCGGTTTTCGATGCCGGGGAACTGGAGAAGGAAAAGAAGGTCGTTTTGGAGGAGGTGCGGATGCGTAATGATCAGCCACAGACCAAACTCTTTCAGAGTCTGATCAGCACGGCCTATACCGTGCATCCCTACCGATTGCCGGTGATTGGCACCGTTGCCAGTGTTTCTTCGTTCACGCGCGCTGATATTCTTAGATATATGGCCAAACATTATCACCCCAATAATTTTACCGTGGTGGTAGTTGGTGCAGTAAAGGCCGACGCGGTAATGAAAAAGGTAAAAGAGATCTTTGGCGGTCAAAAGTTTCAGAAAAACGCGGTCGATAAGCTCCCAGTGGAGCCGCCCCAAAAGGCCTTTCGGATGTTTAATCTGGAGGAGGATGTCAATCAATCACAATTGGCTCTGGCTTTTCATACCTCCTCGTTCAGTAACCCGGATACGCCGGTACTGGATATTATTGCTGGTATCCTGGGACATGGCGACACCTCGCGTCTGTATAATGAGCTGCGTAATAAGGAGGGACTGGTTTATCAGATAGATGCTTCGTCTTTTACCCCCAAATATCCTGGTATGTTGGAGATTACGGCGACCCTGGACAAGGATAAAATTAAGGTGGCTCTCCGAGCCATTCTGACCGAATTATTTAAATTGAAATATGCGCCGGTGGGCCGGGATGAACTGGCGCGGGTAAAATATAATCAAGAAAGTGATTTTATCTTTAATCTGGAGGATGTGGACGGCCAGGCCAGGGTTTTGGGCTCATTTGAAGCCCAGAGCGGCGACCCCAGGGAAGATAATTATCTGGCTGCGGTCAAGGCGGTAAGCCAGGCCGATATTATGCGGGTTGCCAAGAAATATCTTAACGGTCATTCACTTACCGCAGGCTATTTGGTTCCCAAAGATGCTAGCGTGACCCTAAGCAGGACGGAATTAAGCCGGATTATCAAGGCGGCGGAGCAGGCGGCCAAGGCCAGTATACCCACCTCTCTGGTGCATTCATATTTGTCCAATGTCCATCGGTTTAAACTTGCCAACGGTATAACTCTTTTGGTGCGGGAAGACGCCGAGGTACCAACGGTTGCTGTCAGAGTGGTTTTCCCTGGTGGTTTGCGGGGTGAAACCACCGCGACCAACGGCGCCTTTGCCTTTATTAGTGACTTGTTACCCAAGGGGACAGCCAAGTTGTCTTATCGGGAGATTTCCCTGCAATTAGCGGATATGGCTGGGGATATTTCCGGATTTAACGGTAAAAACACCTTCGGTCTGAAGGGTGATTTTCTGGCCCGTTTCTTTGCGGAGGGGCTTGGCTTGGTTCGCGATATTTTGCTCACCCCGGCCTTTGATCCCGCAGAGGCGGATAAAATCAGACCGGAGCTATTGGCGGTTCTGCAGCAGCAGGAAGATTCCCTGCCCGCCCTGGCTTTTAAGGAGTTTAACCAGGCGCTTTTTCAAGGTCATCCTTATGGCTTGAATACCGCTGGTTCCCCGGCGGCTATTTCTAGCCTGACGGCTCCAGAACTGCATAAAATTTATAATGAATATGCTCAGCCCGATAAAATGGTATTGAGCGTGGCGGGTAAGGTCAAGGCCAAGGATGTGTTGACCATGGTGAAACGTCTGTTTGGCGGTTGGAAGAACGGCCATGCGGAGCAAATCCATGAAGACTTTCTGCCGCCTGCCCCCATAGAAGGATCCAAAGTCGTTAATATACCCAGAGACAAGGAACAGAGTCATATAATTATTGGTTTTTTGGGTACTACCATGAAGAGTAAGGACCGCTATGCCATGGATATTCTCGACACCGTTTTGAGCGGTCAGAGCGGCAGACTTTTTATGCAGCTGCGTGACAAACAGAGCCTGGCTTACAGTCTGTCGGCCTTTGAACTGCAAGGGCTCGATACCGGCTCTTTTGGCGTTTATATCGGCACCAGTCCGGATAAGAAGGACGAGGCCATCAAGTCGGTCTGGCAAGAGCTTTCTGCTATCAGGGATGTGCCAGTCACTGCGGAGGAGTTGGAGAGGGCGAAGAGCATTCTTATTGGTCGTTATGAGATGGGGCTGCAGACTCATGGCTCCCAAGCCATGGATATGGCCCTTGATGAGACCTACGGTCTCGGCCTGGATTACGGTGACGAATATATTCATGGACTGTCAATGGTTACGGCCGGCCAGGTTTTGGCGGCGGCCCAAAAGTATATTCAGCCCAATCATTATGTTCTGGTTACGGTTGGCGCCTCTGCAAAAAAATAGTAAGAGTTTACCAGCACCTCATCTCCGCCCGTTTCTGCCCTCTCACGTACAGGAAGTACAGACTTGAGGGCAGAAACGAACAGATCTAAGGCACTGGTAAACTCTTACACTATCGGGCAGTATCAATTCTGGTGCCCCTGGTGAACTGTTACAAAAAATAGGGTAATATGATGAATAAATTAATGATAGCTCCGTCCATCCTGTCGGCCGATTTTTCCCGCTTGGGTGAAGAAATCAAGGCGGTAGTTCGCCAGGGCGCGGACGTTATTCACATTGATGTTATGGATGGCCATTTTGTCCCCAATATAACTATCGGGCCGCTAGTAGTGAAGGCGGTGCGCCGGATTACCCGGTGTCCCCTGGATGTCCATCTGATGATCAGTAATCCCGATCAGTATATAGAAAGTTTTGCCCAGGCCGGAGCCGATTGGCTTACGGTGCATGTAGAGACCTGCAAACATTTGCACCGCACGATCAACAGGATCAAAGAATTGGGGAAGAAGGCCGGCGCTGTGCTTAATCCGGCCACCTCATTAACTAGCCTGGACTATATCCTGGACGATCTGGATCTGGTGATGTTAATGAGTGTCAATCCCGGTTTTGGTGGCCAGAAATTTATTCCGGCTACCGTTGAAAAGGTCGGGATGTTGAAAGGTATGATTGCCGCCCGGGGTCTTGAGGTGGGGATAGAGATAGACGGCGGCGTAAGTCCTGCCACCATAAAACCCATTGCCCAGGCTGGAGCCAATATATTTGTGGCGGGTTCGGCGATTTTTGGTAAGGATGATTACGGCAGGGAAATTACCGCCTTGAAATCCCTGGCCGGGATGAGTAGTTAAAAATCCTCTCCACCTACTGCTAGCCTGTCCCAGATGGCACTGTGACGGCGGGATTTTGTGTTGATTTTTATATCCCGGCTGACCCGTTGCTTGTCTTGATCCGTAATTATCAGGCGCAATACGGGGCCAGGGTTTTTGATTGTGTTAAAAGAAGCGGGTGCCACAAAGGTGACTCGTGAACCTTCCTTATTTGTCATTTCAAGCCGCACCGGTACACCGGCCAGTTGTTTCCAGGTAAAGAGCAGGCTGCCGCGATCCAGGCCTCTGGAGGAGCTTGCGTCCAGAACCACCCGGTCTCCCGCATAGTACGATGTTGACAGCTTCGCAATATGAATCTCCGGGGCCGGGCTACCAAACGCTGTTTTAAATACGATCTCACCTGTTTTTGATCTTAATCTTGCCAACCAAAAACGATATTTGATTACCTCTGTACCGCTAAAATATTTATCCGGCTTATACACATAAGTTCTCCAACCGGTTTTATGCAGTTGGCCGTGCAGGTTGGCGGAGACAATTTCCACTCTGACTTTATGGGTGTAGGGCAGGTAATTTGCCTTGTCCCATAACCTTTTCCAATTGATCTTGACGGGTCTGGTGCTGTACAGATGATACGTTTCGTTACGCGCCGCGATGACGAGCCTCTTGCGTCTTGCCGCTTTGGCGTGAGGCGCGATGGCAGCGGGCTTTTTCACTGTGGCGGCCGGGCCGGTTGCAACCGTTGTTTGGCCAGGAATACTGACGGATCTTGCGGCCGGCTTTGCTGCTAAGGCTGTTACGATCCTGATAATGGCCGGATTACTTACCTCACGTCCGTTGGATGCCCGAAAAACCAGATGATCCCGGCCCTTGAAGTTTTTATTGGGTAAATAAATAAGATTCGGGGCCTGGCCCGACAATTTGCCATATTCCGGCAGGGAGAGGATTTCATAAGTTAAAGGGGCGTTCCCTGGGTCTGTAGCGTTTAAGCGAATGACCAGTTTGTTATCTCCCTCGGCCATCGTGACTTCGGAATCCTTGACCTGCGGCGGGGTATTTGTATTTATCTTGACTATAGGGGCAACGGCTGCCGCTACCTTCGGGGTGGCCGCAGCCGGCTGAATTCGATGAAGCGGCTGTTTGGCGATGGTTGTTTTGTTCCAACTAGCAGGCTTGCCCTTGAAGAGAAAAACACCGGCAATAATCAATAAGATACCAACGACAGCAGCTACCTGTATTTTTCTGTTTTTTAAGACAGGGGGGAAACCTCCCTTGCCGGCGCCACCGGTATCCGGGAATATAGCTTCGGCGGCGTCCGCAGAACCGCCGGTGTTTTGGGATGGTATGGAAGCATCTACTGCCTCTATTTCTGTGTCTGTGGCAGAGGAAACCTCTGGAGCGCCATCATCCAGATCAAATTCTTCCGTATCAAAGCCATCGCCAACGTCATCCAGGGAAAAATCATCATCAGCGGCATCTTCGGCCAAATCCTTAAAGTCGATCTCTTCGGCCTTAAAGGGGTCATTCGCGGTCTCTTCTGCGGCACTGTCCTGCGGTTCTGCCGCATTATCATCAACCTCCGAGAAGAGGTGGTCGATCTCGTCTTGACTGGGGGAGGCATCTGGACTGTCGTCTTCCGGATCATCGGCCAGTAATGACTCTATATCGGAGTCAGCCGCATTTTCCTCCTCTGCCGGCGCTGCATCGCCAGTCGCGGCATCCTCAGCAACGGCAGTTGTCGATGGTTCAGCCTCGTCATCTTCTGATAATAGCGAGTCTATCTCTGATTGATCGACATCAGACTCACCCACATCATCTTTGTTGACATCACTCAGCCAATCGTCTTTTTCTTCTTCGGCCATTAGTTAATTCCTTAAACAAGAAATTTTTTAAAAAATTAAAATGGATGGCTTGTGCCTGCTGTTACGGCGCTTATCCCGTTTATCGGAGTTAGTAAGTAGGTATGCAAGGCCCGATATATAGGCTCTGACATCTCTACATTGGTGACGTAAGAGGCGCGTTGGCCCCGATCATTTATCGCGGTCATGCGAATCCGTAAATAGCCATCGATCTCCTGGAGTACACCGTGCAGTTGTTGGGGGGTATTGTGCCAGCCGCAGGTCTTGTGTTTTGGACTGTTATTATTAATTACGGCAACCATTTGATCCGCCATGGTTATTCCCAATTCTGATATTTTATTTTTCTGAAACTCTCCAAGAGTTCTGAATGGGTACACCCTGACAAGGCTGGCGTCATAGAAACCTTTAAATTTCAGATTTACTTCATCGCACATGACGGTTAGTAAATCGGGCAGATTGGCATAGTTGAGGTACGTTGTTTTGGGTGGCTGGATATTATGAGCAAACTCAGCGCCCTGCTGCCCGGCGGCGCAACCCATTAAGGCAACGGCTGAAAAGCAACAGACCGCCAAGGCACTTATCAATTTAAGCCTGCTTGGACGTATATTTAATTTCACCTGCAAATCCTCCAATTTTAACACGGATAAACCGATAACAACAAAACAGTACCTAGTGCTATTCCTGGCCTAAAAGGCGTCCACTTAAGACGCCAGGTTTATTGTCTGAGCCCCTTTACTGCGATGACAAACGGCGTTTGTTCCCGGCCGTCTAACAGGCCCAGCAACTCCCGGTTCAACGGCAGGTCATACCGCCATGAGGTCTTCACCAGACCAGTTTTCAGCGACACCAACCGCCCTTGCAAAATTAAGGTCTTTCTGGTGTTGGTAAAGGTTGAAACCACAACGTAATCCAGGGCGGGGGAATTACGGGCAATTTCCCCGGCATTGCGTGATAAAATAAATTCCCCGGTTTGCGGCAGAATACTGATATCTTTGCCCAGCCGGAGTTCTTTGACCCGCAGACCGCGATCCGCCAGATCGGTGAGATTATATTCGGCAATGAGCCTACCGAACTCGGTTTCTCTTTTTAGATCGGAGAGAGGCACGGCAGCTACCACGGCTATTTTGGAGTTAAGTTTTTGCGAGCCGGACTCCTTCAGTTCATAAAAGACCTTACCGGCGATCTCCTTGGACATCTCCGCAAGCCTGCTTTCCAAGCCCAGGGACGTTGATGAGTCTGGCATATACTGATAAACGGTGTGGAGGTTTTGGGCGGGAACCATCACGGCATTGCCGGCACCAACGCTAGAGTGTGCTTGTGCCTGCCCTGGTGCGTACAGCAGCAGGCACAGCAACATTATACCGCTGATGGCCGATAACCGGCCGGATTTATCTTTTCTCATTTTTCCCCTCCATGGTATGAAAATAAGTTTTAACGGTTGTAACTATTCAGCGGTTCTTGCTAATTATGGGCATCACGCTAAATAGTTACTAACGGTTCATATAACCGATGATACCACTATAGCTCCAACTTCTTCATATATGTGACGCTATTTTTTCCCGAAGATGCGGAGGCCGCGTCGGAGAGCAGCAAATCAGCCAGAGCGTTTCTGGGAAATAGAATAGTGGAACTGGATAGCAGGTCGGCATTTTTATTGTCCAACACCTTGGCATTGACCATGATTTCGTCTCCGGCGATTGTATAGGTGCCGGTTACCATGGTTCGGGCGGCAACATTTGGCTTGATTTGGGAAGCATCACGGGATAGGCCGTATTCCCCCCTATTTTTCTGAATTATAACACTGGTGCTTTTGCGTACTTCAACCACCTTGTAGCCATGTTGTTGAAATTCAGTCATTAGCTGTTCGGCCAGGTATCTGCCGAAAGATGACGTTCTGGATAATTTTTTTAAGTCAACGAAACTGCCCATGATGACGCCGTCCATCAGGTTACCGGCCTCCGGGTCGGCCTCATTTAGATTGGCAAATAGTTCGCCTGCCAGCCTGTGGATATTTTTGTCCAATGCCAGGGCTTGCCCCTTATATTTGTCCTGGGGGGGCAGTGGAGTACTCTTTTTACTGAAAAAGGGGAAAAAACTAAATGATTGGGCCGGGGTGGCAATCATACCGGAGAAGGCCATAGTGGCGGCCATTATAAGGGCTATATACAAGGGCGAATTTTTACGGGGCATTGTTTACTCCCTGATAAAGATTGTTCTTAAAGTCTTAAGGGCGACGCAATTATAAAAACCAACGCCGATCTACCTATCGGTATTAGATGAAAATTTCTTTATTATTTTTTTAGGGCAAATCGCGTCTGGTTTAAAGGGGTGGTATATCTTGTCCCTGATACTGTCGTGGCAGGGCAGGCATAGACCTACCCGCAGAATCCGGTCAATTTCAACCCGGTTAAAGGGCCGCATGGAGGGGCGAAAGCCCTTTTGCAGCGCCGTGCCATCAATGGTCACAAAGGCGTCAAGAGGCGGTGTTTTCCCTGTCGGGGTGTTTATCCCCTGGGTGGCTGGCGAGAAACGCCACTTGCCGTGATCGAGCCACACCGTGCCTTGTCCCAGTCCCAGGGTTTTGGGTGACATATGGCAACCTTCACATTTTCTGGCCGTAGCCTGGGTAGTATGGGGATCAATTGCCGCCATGGTGAATGAATAAAATGAGCGGGTTATTTTACCTCTCTTGTCCTTTAAGGTCACCATATCCTGGCAGCCAGGAGTTACCGGCATAACCCGGTTATCCCAAATACCTAAGGCCGGTTGCTCATAACGGATATAAGAACGCCCTTCCTCCCACCAGCCCGGAGTCTCCTTCAGGGTTAGTTTGTCAAGATGTGTTTCCCGCATATCCCGCTTGACGTGGCAGCCGTAACACTGCGGTACCCAAGTGGAGTGACAGGCCTGACACGATAGTCTTTTATGGCCCGTGTAATCACAAACCCCGGCCAGAGGCGGTTTTATGAGATGTTTCCTGCCGTCCAATTTACCGGTGAGTACAGGCCAGGGTTTGGCATCTGGATCAACATTATCCAACTTGTTCCCTTTCCTGGTTATTCCCACCTTGCTGCTAGTGTGACAGGTGGAACAAGAAATTTCCAGTTGTTCCTCAAAATGGGCATAGCGTTTGCCGTCACCCATAATTTCTTTTTGGGTATGACAATCAATACAGGCCATCCCTTTTCGATAATGAATATCGGCGGGTAATTTAAAGAAAAAACGGTCGCCGGGCAGACGATTGGGAGATAATTTGCCTTTGACAAACGGTGCTCCGGAACCCTCCGATTCGTATTTCCCCGTGTAGGATATACCTATGCGGCCGCTGCGGTTATGGCAGCGCACACAATTTGCCACAGGTACCTTTTTGGTAACCCATGGATGGGCCTTTTGCGCCTCGGCTAGTGGTAGATTCGGATTTTTTTCATGGTGGCAGGCCGTGCAGCCGCCGCCCTTCGTCCCAAAAAATCCCGGTAAATCGCCTTTTTGCTTCCAGAGGTGACAGGTGGCGCAAAGTTTACGGTAATAATCAAGGGCCAGGGAGTTTTCGTGGCTGTCCATGAGCTGCTTAACGGAGTAATCGCCGTTCTGGTTCGGGGCTTCTCCCCAGTAATAACGCAGGGTGGCGATTATACCGCGATTGGTGGCCATCAGTGAATTTTTGACCTCTGGCACATGGATGGCGTGGCAGCCATTGACCCCGCAAGTTCGATCTACTACCCGCAGATCACCGGGGTTACGGACAATTCCCTTATGGGCTTTTGCCTTGCTGATTGCCAGAGGGTTGCCAAGATGACAGGCGGAACAGCCCATAACCTTTGTGTCATGGGCCGGATCCAACTGCACCTTGCCGTGGCATTTGAGACACATATCTACCTGACCGCTGGCGGTCTGATAAAGCTTGTTCGGTCGTTTGGTGGTATTTTCCCGCACGATCAAAAAAATAATAATCAGGAGCAATAACAGGGTTGCAATTTTTTTCATGGTGGTTGGTCTCATCTCTTGCTCCTAGCGCAAATAATACCTGAATCGCTGTTTAAGTCATTAATCTCTATGGCGGAAAGCCCGGCTTCTTTAAACCAGGCGGCTATACTGCCACTATCGTGACAGCGGCCCTCGCAGGTATTAAGCATCATATTTAGATCATATAAAGACCCCTTGGCCAAGGCGGGGCCGGGTCGATCCGGGAAATAGTCGTGTACCAGAAGCAGGCCGCCAGGCACGAGCAGCCCGGCGGCTTTGGCCAATAAGCGCCGGGCCTCATCGGGGGCGTAGATATGCAGTATA
The DNA here is from genome assembly GCA_013151175.1 of Deltaproteobacteria bacterium. Lineage (GTDB taxonomy): Bacteria > Desulfobacterota > Desulfobulbia > Desulfobulbales > VMSU01 > JAADIV01. Next base: position 13,860 of record JAADIV010000193.1, read on the forward strand.
TTGGCCATGATAATGGTGGCAAAACGCTCAGTGAACTTGGTATTACGAAAATCACCGGGCCGCAGCTCCATGCCTGTCCACTGGTTTTTTCGGGGATAGAGCTTGCGCGCCGCAGTTAATATCTCTGCCATCTCCAGGAGAACGGCGCGGCCCTTTGGCAGATCCTGGAGCAGGCGGCGGCTTAATGCCCCGGCACCGCCGCCAATATCCAGAATGGGGGACTGACAGTCG
>JAADIV010000217.1:0-13957 GCA_013151175.1 Deltaproteobacteria bacterium
CCTGGCAGTAATTTTACTCAATGGCTGCGCGCAGTTACCGGTAAAACCACAGCCAGTATGCAAAATGGTTACTGTTCGTGATGCCGGGGCGTTGCGGTTTTACGATGATGCGCCGGCTGCCTCTTTAAACCGCGCTCTGGCCGAGAGTATTTCCTTTTGGCAGCAGCAGAGGCCCGCACGCTGGATAAGAGTTTGTGACCGGTCTTATCGGGCCGGCCGTTTGCTGGATTCATTGCTCGAATTTCAGAAATTATTACACTCCTCAGCGCCGGCGGAATTATCAGCCGCTATTGGCCGGAAATTTACCATATATCAGGCCCAAAACAGTAGCGGTGGCAGTGGTATTCTGGTGACTGGTTATTTTCAGCCAGTGTTTGCGGGAAGTCTGAGCCGCCGGCCGCCTTATATATATCCCATTTATGGTCTGCCACCAGATTTGATTCATGCCAGGCGCCATGGCGCTTCCGGGAAATCCAAAACGCTGATTGGCCGGTTGGTGGACGGCCGTTTACAACCGTACTGGCGGCGCAGCGAGATTGAGGACAAAAATTTACTGGCCGGCAGGGAACTCCTTTATCTGCGTGATCCGGTTGATGCCTTTTTTTTACAGGTGCAAGGTTCCGGCCTGGTGGTACTGCCGGACGGCAGCCGGCGGCAGGTACTGTATGCCGGTTCCAATGGCTGGCCTTATAGGAGCATTGGCCGGCTCCTGGTTGCTGAAGGGCGGTTGTCCCTGTCTGAGGTAAGTATGCCTAAAATTCGTCAATATTTACTTTCTCATCTTGACGAACGCCGCCATATCCTACATTATAATAATAGATATATTTTTTTTCGTTTGGCGCCTGATACGGGAGAGGAACCAATCGGTGCTATGGGGCATGAGTTGACCCCCGGCCGCTCGGTGGCTCTGGATGTCAACTGCTTCCCTTTGGGCGGTTTGGGTTATCTGACTACGGAAATTCCCCGGATTGCCGGGGGCAGGATTGTTGGCTGGCGATCCATGCGAAGATTTGTTTTGGCCCAGGACAGCGGTGCGGCGATTAAAGGTTCTGGGCGGCTTGATGTGTTTTGGGGGCATGGCCCTAATGCCGGGAAAATAGCGGGGAAGATGCGGCAGCCCGGTAAATTATATATTCTAATCAAAAAATAGGGTGGGAGGACGACGATGAAACATTCTGAAATTGATTATTGGATTGCCAATATGTTGGCGCGTCCCGGCGTGTCAGATCTGAACATGACGGTGGGTAAACCTTTGCAGGTTGAATCGTCGGGGGTCTTGACCCCGGTGGCGGTTGAGCCTGAGGTGGAAAAAATAACCCCCTTTCAGGCCGAGGTATTTGCCTTGAATATAATCGGCGGCAACAAGAGATTGTTGCATGATCTGGCCCGTAATGGTTCCTGTGACCTTGCTTATTCGCTTAGTGATAAGGCCCATTTCAGAGTCAATATATTTTCCCAAAGAGGTAATTTATCAACGGTATTACGGATTCTGCCAACCGAGATTCCCACAGTTGCCGGTCTCCATCTGCCGCCGGTTTTCAGTGAAATACCCAGAGAATTAAACGGCTTTATTTTGGTTACTGGTTCCACCGGCTCCGGTAAATCAACGACCCTGGCAGCCTTGCTGAATCAAATAAACGTGGAACGTCCGGTACACGTTGTTACCTTGGAGGATCCAATTGAATTTGTTCATCCCCAGCTTAAAGCAACATTCAATCAGCGGGAATTGGGCAATGATTTTGACAGTTTCCCCAACGGTTTGCGGGCGGCCCTCCGCCAAGCGCCCAAGGTCATTCTGGTCGGTGAGATCCGGGACAGAGAAACCATGGAAATTGCTTTGACAGCGGCTGAAACAGGGCATCTGCTGATGAGTACCCTGCATACCGTGGATGCCGGGCAGGCGGTTAACCGCTGTCTCGGTATGTTTGAGCGGGCGGCCCAGGAGCAGATTCGTAACCGCCTGGTTGATACGATGCGCTGGATTGTGGGACAGCGCCTGCTGCCGAAATTGGGAGGCGGCAGGGTCGCAGCTTTTGAGGTTATGCGGAGGAATTTACGGGTAAGTGATGCCATTTTGAATGGTGAATCTGAGGGCAAAACATTTTATGATATCATTGCAGATGGTCACGCCCTTGGTATGCAGACCTTTGACCAGCACATCCTGCAAATTTATCAGGCAGGTTATATTGATGACAAAGCGGCCTTGGGATATTGCTCCAGAAGGAGTGCCGTGGCCCGCGGCCTTGACCAGATCAAGGCCGCCAAGGGAGAATCTACGACAGGTATAACCGGATTGTCCATGGATAGCGGGGAAGAGGATCCTTATGCCAATTTCAGGTAACTAAACCAGGAGGAATTCAATATGCTATCGCAATGTCCGCACTGCCAGAAGGATTTGAATTTTGATGAGGAGCAAAAACAAAAGATACGGGCCGCCTTGAGCGGCCTGAAAACCGGCACCCTTAAATTGGGATGCCCCTTTTGTAAACAGGCGATTCTGCTGCGTGCTGACGGTTCTGCGGCGCCTGAAAAGGCCGCCGTACCGGAACAGGATGTTGCAGGCACAGTTAAACCGCCCGCCTACCCGGATATAAGTTGGATGGCCAATGATATCTGCGACACGCAGGCGGTGTTGGAAGATGTACCGAAGGTACTTATTTTAATGGCAGAGGGGGCGGCACGGGATGCCGTAGCCCAGGCCTTTGTTGAGTTGGGTTATCAGACAAGTTTCCCGGAATCCGCCGGGGATGCCGTGGAGCAGATGCGTTTTGTCAATTTTGCCGCCGTGGTTCTTCACAGCCCATTTGACGGCGGTTTTGCGGATTCAAAATTCCACCATTATATGTCGCGGATGCCCATGACGCGCCGCCGGGGGACTTATTATGTCCTGGTGGGGCCGGAATTTCATACCTTGTACGATCTTGAGGCCATGGCGTATAGCGCCAATATAGTAGTTAATGATGCTGAGGTGAGATATTTCCCCACGATTCTTAAAAAAGGCCGGCAGGATCATGACGAATTATTTGGCCCCTATATCACGGCCAGAGCGGCCAATTGACAGGGGCGCGATAGGTACCGTATCATCTCAACCCTCTAACTTCCCCACACCTTTATGTATAAAAAGTTTTTTAACATTAAGAAAAAACCATTTTCTATTGCTTCCGATCCCGGCTTTTTGTACATGAGCGCGGGACATCGGCAGGCCTTGGATCATTTACGATATGGTCTGGAGAATGACAGTGGTTTTGTGCTGTTGACCGGTGAGGTGGGGGCCGGTAAGACCATGGTCTGCCGATGTCTGTTGGAGTATGTTCCCGATAATACCGATGTCGCCTTTATTTTAAATCCCAAGCTTTCTACCATTGAATTATTGGCAACAATCTGTGATAAACTGGCCATTGTTACTCCGGCATCGGCGCGGATAAAGGAGCTGATTGATGCCATCAATGATTATCTGCTTACCGCCCATAGTCGGGGACGGCGTACTGTTTTGCTCATTGATGAGGCGCAGAATCTCAATGTGGAGATACTTGAGCAGATCAGATTATTGACTAATCTGGAGGCCAACGGCCGGGTATTATTACAGGTTATTATGTTGGGGCAGCCGGAATTACAGGAGAAACTGGCCGGTAAAGAGCTTAAGCAATTAGCACAGCGGATCTCGGCCCGTTTTCATCTTGGACCATTGAATGCCGCAGAGACAACGGCCTATGTGCGCCATCGTTTGTCGGTGGCGGGGATGGATCCACAGATTTTTTCCCCGGCCAGTCTTAAAAAATTATTCAGTTTAAGCGATGGTATTCCGAGATTAATCAATATTATATGTGAGCGGGCTCTGATGGGCGCCTGTACTGAGGGAACACGGATCGTTGATGCCAGGATAATGGCCTTGGCGGGTGGGGAGGGGTTCGGTGGTAAATTGCGGCGTCAGTCCTTGCGTTATATTTCGCCCTGGCTGGTTGTCGGGTTGACAATCGTGGCTTGCGGCATAGTTTTGCTGCTGCTTTGGCATTCTCCGGAACGTCATGGATCGTTTACAACACCCGTAATAGGTGTTGTCGCGTCAGAGGCTGCGGCGCCGGGACACAAGGTCAATAAGGCACCGGCGGCCCACAAGATACCGCCGGTCTGGCCCGCCGGCCAACAGGCCGCAAAAAGTGAGAAACTTGCCATGTCGACACTTTTGCGGACTTGGGGTTTGGCTAGATTGTCGTCTGCGAAGAAACGGGACTGCCGCTACGCCGGGAGGCACGGCCTGCGCTGTCTGGCCGGTAAAACAGGTCTGGCTGATTTATTGCGTCTCAATAGGCCCGTTATTTTAAGGATGAGGAACGAGGCCGGGCAGAAATTTTCCATGGTATTGACGACTGAGCGTGGAGATCAGCTTGAGCTAAGGGCCGGCAGGCAGAAAATTATTGCCGGCCGCGCTGATTTGGCACGGCGCTGGTCAGGCTCCTACCTTCTACTTTGGCGACCGCCGCCGGGCTACAGGGGCTCAATACGTCCCGGTCATAAGGGCCGTGGCGTTAAGTGGCTAGCCGGGCAACTTGCTTTAGCAACCGGGAAAAGATATATCAGCGACCGGGACAGGCCGGTTTTTAATGAAAATATGGTACGGCAGATCAAGGATCTACAATTCAGCCACGATTTTATTCCAGACGGCATTGTCGGCAGGGATACTATTATTTTGCTTAATACGTTGACGGGCGCAAAGGTGCCGCTTTTGCGCAAAGGTGGCGTCTGTTTGCAGTAATTTATCGCGAGGTAGCAAGGTGCCCGCAGGTGTGAAAGTTATAAATCCTTAGATGATCCAATGAGGTGTTAGTATGTTAAAAAAAGAGAATTGTCAGGTGTTCAGTAGTGGTTTACGCGGCGCGGAGGCGGCTTTTGGCGCGGAGGCGGCAGGTTATGGTATAAGAGAAACTGTTTTCACCTTTGCTGGTCACGCGAATGAAAGGGTTGAGGCGCACCAGGTCATCATTTTGGCGGACGAGGAACTGCAGCGCGGTAATATCAGTATGGAGATTGTCTCAAAGATGATGCACCGCAATTATTATGAGGCGGAAAAGATACGCCGGGTGCTGCAGACCATTTTTCATGTGATAAACAGCGGCCATCAGGTTTTTGTGGTGGGAACGATTATGCCGGATAAAACAGTTAAGGGTGGCACCGGTTGGGCCGTTGAGTTGGCCAAATTGTTTAATCGCCCCCTAAGCGTATTTGATCAGAACAGCGACAAGTGGTTTAACTGGCAGAACGGTTGGCAGGAGGGGCGGGCAAAGATTGAGTTTGCCACTATGGCCTGTTCCGGCACCAGAAATCTTAGCGAGGCCGGTCGTCAGGCCATAAAAGAGCTGTTTGCGGCGGCTTTTGCGGGATAAAATCGACCTCCCTTCTTGGGTGGCTTTCGCTCTGTATGACCATGATAAACACCCTGCCATGGGGCTGTGCCCCGTTTTAACATTGACATAATTTGGCGGATAAGGTAAAAAGGCAAGTTCTGCGGTTATGGCTAAACGGTTCTGTTTGTTGGAGCCGTTTTTTTATTAGTATCGAAGTCGTTATTGTTACATTAATTTTAAGGAAGCAGCAATGAAAAGGGATCTGGAAAAAGTTCGTAATATTGGGATTAGCGCTCACATCGATTCAGGTAAAACAACCCTAACAGAGAGAATTCTGTTTTATACCGATAAAATCCATGCCATTCACGAGGTACGCGGCAAGGACGGAGTTGGGGCTACCATGGATTCCATGGAGTTGGAGAAGGAGCGTGGAATTACCATTCAATCCGCCGCCACATATTGCAATTGGGATGGTTATGATGTCAATATTATTGATACCCCCGGTCATGTTGACTTCACTATTGAGGTGGAGAGGGCGTTGCGGGTTCTGGATGGCGCGGTGCTGATCCTGTGTTCAGTGGGCGGCGTGCAGTCTCAGAGCATTACCGTTAATCGGCAGATGACCAGGTATAAGGTTCCCCGGATTGTTTTCATCAATAAATGTGATAGAACCGGCGCCAATCCCGACCGGGTTACCGGGCAGATTCGGGAAAAATTGAAGCTCAATGCGGTGCCCATGCAGATTCCCATCGGTCTGGAGGGTGATCTTGTCGGGGTCGTTGATCTTGTAAAGATGAGGGCTATTTATTATGAGGGTGACAATGGTGAAATAATTCGGGAAGATGATATCCCGGTGGAGCTGCAGGCCCAGGCAGACGAGAAACGGGAAGAATTGCTTGATGCGGCTTCCATGTTCTCCGATGACTTGATGGAGTCGATTTTAGATGGTGGTGATGTTCCTACGGATTTAATTATGTCAGCCGTTCGCCGGGGTACACTGGCCCTGGAGATGGTGCCGGTGTTTATCGGTTCAGCCTATAAAAATAAGGGGGTACAGGCCCTGCTTGACTCTGTGATTTCCTATCTGCCCGCCCCCAAAGAAATTGAGAATATCGCCCTCGACCTGAATAATAATGAAGAGGAAAAGGTGTTGAGCAATGATCCCGATGCCCCTCTGGTCTGCCTTGCCTTTAAGCTAGAAGATGGCCGCTATGGTCAGTTAACCTACGTCCGAACCTATCAGGGAACCCTGCAAAAGGGTGATGTTATTATTAATAACCGCACCGGTAAGAAGGTTAAAATCGGGCGATTGGTTCGGATGCATTCCAATGAAATGGAGGAAATTGATGTAGCCGGGCCTGGTGATATTGTGGCCCTTTTTGGCGTTGATTGTGCCTCCGGTGACACCTTTACTTCTGCTGATATTTGTATGTCGATGAGTTCTATGCATGTTCCGGCTCCAGTTATTTCCCTGGCGATTAAGCCCGTGGATAACAAGACGTCTGACAATATGTCCAAGGCCCTCAATCGTTTTACCAAAGAGGATCCTACTTTCAGAACCTTTGTGGATCATGAAACAGGTGATACGATTGTTTCTGGCATGGGTGAGCTGCACCTGGAGGTTTATATCGAGCGCATGAAGCGTGAGTATGACGCGGAGGTGGTGGCTGGCGCTCCCCAGGTTGCTTATCGCGAAACTATTACCAAGAAGGCTGAATTTAATTACACCCACAAAAAGCAGACCGGCGGTTCCGGGCAGTTTGGCCGGGTCGGCGGTTATATGGAGCCTTTGGAAGAAGGTGAGTATGAATTTGTGGATAAGATCGTTGGTGGTGTTATTCCCCGAGAGTTTATATCCTCCTGTGATAAGGGCTTTACCGCCAGCCTCAATAAGGGCGCTTTGGCCGGATTTCCGGTTACCGGGGTGCGTTGTGTGATTAACGATGGTGCCTCCCATTCCGTAGATTCATCTGATGTAGCATTTCAATTGGCGGCGAAGGGGGCCTTTAAGGAAGGGTATTTCAAAGCCGGCCCGGTATTGATGGAACCTATTATGAAGGTTGTGGTTGAGGGGCCTACTGAGTTCCAGGGCGGGATTATGGGCAGTATAAATCAGCGCCGTGGTATGATAATTGGTACCCTGGAAGAGGGCGATTATACCGTGATTGAGTCTGAGGTGCCCTTGTCTGAGATGTTTGGATATTCCACCGTTCTACGTTCACTGACGCAGGGCAAGGCTGAATTTACGATGGAGTTTGCCCGTTATAACCCGGTTCCCAAGGGAATCGTTGATGATGTTATCGCTGAAATAAAGAAAAGACGTGATAAGAAATAGCATAGGCCTTAATTTGGTATGTTTCGCACAGAATAGGGTATTATCAATAATTGATTAGGACTAAGATAATGTTAAAGGATGAGCTGATCGCAAATAATCCTCTGGGAGTCTTCAAGAAGGCGGCCAATGGCAATGACGCGCCACCGCGTATGGGGCTGGTTATTTCCCGGCCCGGTTTGGGTAAAACCGCCATTTTGGTACAGATAGCTTTGGATAATATGCTGCACGACAGGCAGGTAATGCATATCAGTGTGGGGCAGAATATTGGCAAGACCAAATCATGGTATGATGATATTATGGCGGATATCGCCACAGGCGCCAGTCAGGAAGAAATCATGGCAGTTAAGGACGAAATCTCCCGTAACCGGATGATTATGACCTTTAATGCGGCGACTTTTAATCGTCCCAAGTTGGAGGAGCGTCTTAATGATTTGATTCAGCAGGACATCTTTAAGCCTGTTTGTCTGGTAATTGACGGCTTGGATTTTGCCAAGATTGATCGGCGTCTTTTGGAGGATATGCGTGATATGCAGAGGGCCTCTAAGCTTAGTATCTGGTTCTCGGCTGTGATTCATCGCGAAACTCCTGGCGAGATCGCGGATCTTGATTTATTTGATACTGTTCTTTCTCTGGATCCTGATGACCAGGGTGACGGTAAAATTTTCTTAAACACCATCAAGGACAGCACCGGTTGTGTCGAGGAAGGCAAAATTATGCGGCTTGATCCCACCAGTATGGTGGTATGGGGCTAAAAGGACGGGCTCATGAAGTTTCGGCCCTGTATTGATCTGCATAAAGGCCAGGTGAAGCAGATTGTCGGGTCAACTCTGTCTGACAGCCCTAGCGGGCCTATTACCAATTTCTCCTCTGAAAAACCTGCCTCTTATTACGCCGGTTTGTACCGGGATGACAATTTAACCGGCGGTCATATTATTAAATTGGGGCCCGGTTGTGATGGCGCCGCTCTCTCGGCTTTACACCGCTATCCGGGCGGGATGCAGATCGGCGGAGGCATTACCTCTGCCAATGCCCTGTTTTGGCTTGAGCAGGGGGCATCTGCCGTAATAGTTACTTCCTTTATTTTCCAGGATGGCAAAATCTTTGCCCACCGCCTCAAAGAGCTAGCTAAATTGGTTGGCAAAGAACATCTGGTCATTGATCTAAGCTGCCGTAAAAGGGGTGATGATTATTTTGTCGTCACCGACCGTTGGCAGAAATTCACCGAAATTACAATCAATAAAGAGAATCTGGCTTATTTTTCGCGGTTTTGCCTTGAATTTTTGATTCACGCCGTTGATGTTGAAGGGAAATGCTGTGGTATAGAAGAGGAATTGGCGGCCTTTTTGGCGGAAAATTCTCCCATTCCCACGACCTACGCCGGTGGCGTCAAAAATATGGCAGATCTTTATCATCTGGGAGAAATTGGTCTAAACCGTCTTGATGTTACCATTGGCAGCGCCTTGGATATTTTTGGTGGCAGCGGTGTAACATATCGGCAGGCGGTTGAATTCAATCGGGGGGGCTAAATTTTTTTGCGCATTCTCTTGAATAATGCTACAGTTCTATGCTCTGTTCGTTTATCAAAAAAAGTTTAGATGGGAGGTCATTCCGAACCTCAACCAATGAATAGTGATTTGATGGATTCCAACGATTCGCAAGTTACAAAAATTCAGAAGTATATCGACCGGATGCCTAGTCTTTCTACGACGGTCACCAAGGTTCTTGAGGTGTGCAATACTCCTAATGCCTCTCCCAATGATCTGAACCGGGTTATCTCCCTCGACCCGGTATTGACCGGTCAGGTTCTCAAGCTGATTAACTCCGCCTATTATTCCCTTCCCAACCAGATTAGTTCTTTGGCGCGGGCCATTATTATGCTTGGTCTTAATACCGTTAAAAATCTGGCATTGAGTACCGCTATTATCTCGACAATTGGGAAACACGATTCCTTTAAATCTCTGCCAATGGACGATTTCTGGTCGCATTCAATTTGTGTGGGGGTAACTGCCAAGGCCTTGGCGGCTCAGCAAAATATCCCCATAATTGAGCGTGAGGAATATTTTGTGGCCGGTATGCTGCACGATCTTGGTAAAATTCCCCTGAATAATTGTTTTGCGGCTGAATATGTGCAGGCCCTCCAATTAGCGGAATTGGAGCAGGGGCCGCTGATTCACGCGGAAAAATTACTGGTTGGCATTGATCACGGCCTTAGCGGCCGGTTGATTGGCGAAAAATGGCAGCTTAGTGATACCATGATTCAGTCCTTCTGTTTTCATCACGATCCTGCCAGCGCCTCTAGCGGGAATCGTTCCCTGGTAGCTACTGTTGCCCTTGCCAATTTATATGCCAATATCTATGAGATTGGTTCGGCGGGTGATCTTTTCCCCAAGGCTTCCTTTTTACTGGATATTCTTGATATAGTTGGCCTGACTTGGCAGGATCTTGGCCCTCTGTACAACGTGGTGTGCGGTGAAATTGACAAGGCGCAAATATTTCTAAAAGTAGCGGAGAAGGATAGAAATGAGAATTAAATTCTGGGGTGTCAGGGGATCAATCCCCTGTCCCGGGCCGCAGACAGTCAAATATGGTGGCAATACGGCCTGCATAGAGCTGCGTTTTGATGATATTGATCGGTTGATTATTATTGACGCTGGTTCTGGGATTCGGGAGCTGGGTAATTATATGATGGCCAATGATCTTCCCAAAGGTTCTATTGAAACCGATCTTTATCTATCTCACACCCATTGGGATCATATTATGGGGTTCCCGTTTTTTGTGCCTCTGTATTTGCCTACCACTAAGATACGCGTGCACGGGCCGGTGACTCATGAAGTTGACGATACTCTGGAGACTATTGTCGGCGGTCAGATGACCTATCGCTATTTCCCGGTGCGTCATGTGGAATTGGCGGCCAATATTGCTTATGATCACCTTAAAGAGGATCGTTTTGATCTGGGTGACGGTATTACCCTGACAACTAAATATCTTAATCATCCCATTCTGTGTCTGGGGTACCGCTTTGAGTATAAGGGCAAGGTATTTTGTACCTCGTATGATACGGAACCTTACACAAATATTTTTTGTACAGATCCGTCTGATCCATCCTATGACGAGGGGATGGATGTTGAAGGTGAAGTGGTGGCAAAGGAGCAGAACCAAGTCATGGAACAGTTTTTGGAGGGGGCGGATTTTGTGGTGTATGACGCGCAATATACCCAGGCCGAATATGAAGATTCCAAGGTTGGTTGGGGGCATTCGTCAATGGAATACGTGGTTGAGACTGCCAAGCGCTGCCGGATTAAAAAGATGGCCCTATTTCATCACGAACCTTTGCGCACCGACAAGCAGATGGATGATCTGGCCAAGGACTATTGCTGCTCAGGAGAAGACGGCGGCCCTGAGATATTTTTTGCCAGGGAGGGTATGGAGATTATCCTGTGATCCGAGCAGGTTAATGCTACTGCGTCTGCCCGCCGATAAGATGGACGTAAGGAGGAGGTTGTTATGCCTGTCTGGGAAATAAAAGAGCCGTTGGGGGTTACCCCGGCCCCGGTCAAACCTATAAAGAAAGAGATCGGCTCTGTGACAGCCGTTACCGGGATAAAGGCGGTTGACAGGTTGTTTGCGGGGTGGGATTGGCGGCGGGGTGGTAAGCGGCGGCATCAACACGATACTGGCAGCAAGGCCTCAATTCGTAAAATCAGGATACTGGCCGAGCATGTTAATGCCAATTTAACGGCCTGCGGTATTCGTATTCATCTGGTTTTGACTTTGGATCATGACGTCTGGGGCCTGGATATCTATGACTGTTCAGATAATTGGCAATGCCGGATTATCCATGCTGTAGCCATTGATCTTGACGAGTTGACCGGTTTGTTGACCAGTCTGCAGCGTGAGGCCGGAATTATGTTGGACAAGGTACTCTGATTATCGTTTGTTAAGCGAGTAGCGGTCTAAGCGGTGGCGGCGGCAATCTCGTGCTGCAGAGTATTGATGAGGCTCAGGGGGTTGGGGGCGGTGCGGATGGGACGGCCTATCACCAGATAATCGGCGCCGTTTGTAATAGCCTGGCCGGGCGAGGCTGTGCGCCGTTGGTCATCCTGGGCTATTTTGTGGTTCACAGACGGTCTGATGCCGGGGGTAACAGTAAAAAATCCTTGGCCCAATTCCCGGCGTAGGGCCGGGGTCTCCAGAGGTGATGAGACTACGCCATCACAGCCTGCTTCAAGGGCTTTTCTGGCTCTTATCCGTACCATATCCTCCACCGGGCCGGTCAGGCCCATCTGACGCATATCGCTTTCATCAAAGCTAGTTAATACTGTAACGGCCAGAATTTGCAGGTCGGCCTTATCTTGTACCGCTGCTTTGACTATGGCATCATTGCCATGAATGGTGGCAAAAGTTACTCCGTGATTGCGCACCTGCTGGACGGCCTGGTGGACGGTTTCCGGAATATCAAAGAACTTGAGATCCAACATGACCTTATTGCCTCGTTCGGTGATATGGTCAACCACCGGCCAGCCACCGGCCAGAAATAATTGCAGACCGACCTTGAAGAATTTTATTGTACTGTCCAGTTTCTCCACCCATTGCATCGCCTCACCGGGGTGGGCAAAATCTAGGGCGAAGATTATTCTTTCGTTTAAGGGAATGTCTTTCATGCTAATGAAGAACCTGGTCGGCTGCCTAATAGTTATTTTAAGTGTAAATTATGCGGCTGGTTGCCAACAGCACACCCTTGACCTTCCCGCCGCCTTGGCCTGATAAAGTGCCACATCGGCGTACTGCGTCCATTGATCTTGACTGAACTCTTGCTGCCATTCAACCAGACCGATGCTGATGCCGAGTCTAGCGGAGCCTGCGGCCGGCAAGTCAAGTTTATCCACGGCCCGGCACAACCTTTCAGCTAAAACTGTCGCATCCTTGATATTGGTGTCCGGCAGGATTAAAACGAACTCATCGCCGCCTGTGCGGGCCAAAACATCGCAGTCCCTGATCATACTCTTCATAACATCGGCTATTCTTTGCAATACCATATCACCTACTGCATGGCCATGAGTATCATTTATTTGTTTAAATTTGTCAAGATCGAGACAGGCCAGAGACACCGGATGCCCGTGCCGTTTTGCTTGGGCAATTATCGTTGAGATACGTTCATTGAATACCCGGCGGTTGGCCAGGCCGGTGAGTGAGTCACAACTGGCTTGTTGGTAGAGATCCTCGTACTCCTGGGCTCGTTGCAGGGGTTCGGCAATAATTTCCAGGCCCTTGGCCAACAGCTGTTCCTGGTATTGAGTGATTGCCCGGTCTTTTTTCAATACCAGTATTATACCGCTGCCTTGAAAATTATGTAAAGACCAGTTGTGAACATAAAACTCGTCTTTGGCCCAACAGCATGAGTCTTTGCAGGCATTCAGCCGTTCAAAGGCGTCCTGGGCGATTTGCATGATGCGCCGGCGTTCCGGCCCGTGGCTTGAACAGATCATATGCGTCCGTTCCCGGCCGGGATTCTGATAGGCCATTAATTCATGGTTTATCAACGGACTAAGCCATACAGAGAATGCCTCCAGCATGGCGGGCAGATCAACGGCGCCTGCCAATCTGGCATGCAGACCGTTGAGCGTTGTCAGCAATTCCGATTGGCGCCGGTAATGTTCTAACTCCACCACCAGGCTGTTAATGGTAGGGATATCATTGTTCGGATTGTCGTATTGGATGGCATTTCCTGCTCTCATAACTGTACTCCCAAGATTAGCTGCCGCAAATTTGTGCTACTAACCGTATCGGCATATTTTACTATCTTCTTAATGCTACAATTATGCCAAAGGTCTAATCTTGGGGGCAGTTTTTCCCTGAATGAGGGCTTACAATTATCGAATGCTAGTAATAGCGCGGCCTGAATAAGGACAGCATGGCCTGTTTGATAGTTAGAGAGAGATAGGGGGTAGGCAAATTGTGCCGGCTTGGGGGATGCGGATAGCGAACAACGATCCAACAGTCATTTTATTGACAATTATACTGAACCAGGCAAAAGAGTTGGTGGGGAACTATTACTTGGATTCAATAACGTAATCCGACCCGTTCCCGCACCAAATCAAGGGTGACGGCGGCTTTGTTGCGGGCCTGTTCGGCTCCTCTGGCCAGAATAGCCTTGACGTGGGCGGGATCTTCAGCCAGTTTGGCTCTTTTGGCGCGGGCGGCCCGAAAAAACTCCCAGAGGATATCTACCAGTTCCAGCTTGATTCGACCATAAGCGGCGCCGCCATTGATATATAGCTCT
>JAADIV010000217.1:13975-20273 GCA_013151175.1 Deltaproteobacteria bacterium
CAAACGATCCGCCGGGGCGAATAGCCGGTAAATTTTGAAAAGATTGCATTTTTCCGGATCCTTGGGGGCATCAACGGGGCTGGAATCGGTTTTTATGGCCATGACTGATTTCTTCATGGATTTTTCATCCTGAAAGATGTCAATTGTGTTACCGTAGGATTTAGACATCTTCTGACCGTCAACCCCAGGGACAGTGGCGACATCAGTGTCAATTATCGGTTCGGGCAGGACAAAAGTTTCGCCAAAGGTATTATTAAATTTTATGGCAATATCGCGCGCCACCTCCAGGTGCTGTTTCTGATCCTTACCCACCGGCACTTTATCGGCCTGATAGATGAGGATATCTGCCGCCATCAACATCGGATAGGTGAACAATCCGTGGCTGGCAGCGATGCCTTTGCCGACCTTGTCCTTATAGGAATGGCAGCGTTCCAGGAGGCCCATGGGCGTCAGGCTGGAGAGAATCCAACTAAGCTCTGTGACCTCCGGAACATCGGATTGAACCCAGAAGATGCAACGCTCGGGTTCAAGGCCCAGAGCCATAAAATCCATTGCCGCGTTCATGGTGGCCTGCTCCAGACGCTGGCGGTCGTGAACCGTGGTTAAGGCGTGCAGATTGACGATAAAGGCGTAAAGTTCGCCCTTGTCCATATTGCGGATCATTGGCAGCATCATACCCAGATAATTACCGATATGAAGCTGCCCCGAAGGTTGGATCCCTGATAATATTTTCACTCGTCGGTTCCTTACTTCACTTCTTCAAAATCGGCATCAACTACGTCATCATCATCCTTGCCAGTGTCGGTAGCACCGGCGCTGCCGCCGGCCTGGCCCGCATCTCCGCCATCTGGGGGTTGATTGCCTGCGGCTTGCGAATACATAACCTCCGCTAATTTATGCGAGGCCTGTGTCAAGGTTTCTATGTCGGCCTTAATGGCTCCGGCATCATCACCTTCCATGCTCTTTTTCAGTTTTTCTATGCCGTCATCAACCTTTTTCTTGGTGTCGTCATCAACCTTGTCTCCCACCTCTTTCAGGCTCTTCTCAGTGGCGTAGATGATGGAATCGGCCTGGTTTTTGGCCTCTATCAATTCCTTGCGTTTTTTGTCTTCATCAGCGTGCGCGTCAGCATCACGTTTCATCTTGTCAATATCATCTTCCGACAAGCCGCTGGAGGCGGTAATCCGGATAGATTGTTCTTTGCCGGTGCCCAGATCCTTGGCAGAAACGTGCAGGATACCATTGGCATCCAAGTCAAAGGTAACCTCAACCTGGGGAACACCCCTGGGAGCGGGTGGAATATCGGTAAGCTCAAAACGGCCGATACTCTTATTGTCGGTCGCCATCTCCCTCTCACCCTGCAGGACATGGATAGAGACAGCCGGCTGGTTGTCAGCAGCGGTGGAGAATGTCTGGCTCTTCTTGGTAGGAATGGTGGTATTTTTTTCGATCAACTTGGTTGTTACACCGCCCAGGGTCTCGATGCCCAGAGACAGCGGGGTAACATCGAGCAGCAGAACATCTTTGACATCTCCCCGCAAAACCCCGCCTTGAATAGCGGCGCCGATAGCCACTACCTCATCGGGATTTACGCCCTTATGCGGCTCTTTGCCAAAAAACTCCTCTACCTTCTTCTGTACCAGGGGCATTCTGGTCATGCCGCCCACCAGAATAACCTCGTCAATATCTGAGGCAGAGAGTCCGGCATCTTTAATGGCAGTGCGGCATGGCCCCACAGTCCGGTCAACCAGATCGGCGACCAGAGATTCCAATTTCGCCCGGCTCATTTTGATATTCAAGTGCTTCGGGCCGGACGCATCTGCGGTAATAAAGGGCAGGTTGATGTCCGTCTCCATGGTGGTTGATAATTCTTTTTTGGCTTTTTCTGCCTCTTCCTTAAGGCGTTGGAGGGCCATATTATCGCTACGCAGGTCGATGCCGTTTTCCCGTTTAAATTCATCGGCCAGCCAGTTAACAATGCGGAGATCGAAATCTTCGCCGCCCAGAAAGGTGTCACCGTTTGTCGATTTTACTTCAAAAACACCATCGCCGATTTCTAGAACAGAAACGTCAAAGGTTCCGCCGCCCAAGTCAAAGACGGCAATTTTTTCCTCATTCTTCTTGTCCAGGCCATAAGCCAGGGCTGCCGCTGTCGGCTCGTTGATAATACGCTGCACCTCCAGGCCGGCTATTTTACCGGCGTCCTTGGTGGCTTGGCGCTGACTGTCGTTGAAGTATGCCGGTACGGTAATAACGGCGTCCTTGACCGGCTCACCAAGATATTCTTCCGCCGACTGTTTCATTTTGGCAAGAATCATGGCCGAAATTTCGGCCGGGCCGTAGGTTTTGCCTGATGCCTCTACCGCCGGTGAGCCATCACCATTTTTGATAATTTTAAAGGGACTGACATCGATACTTTTCTGTACCTCTGCATCGCTGAATTTACGACCGATAAGCCGCTTAATGGCAAACAAGGTGTTGGTTGGATTGGTAACCGCCTGCCGCTTGGCAACCTGGCCTACCAGTCTTTCGCCATTGTTGGAAAATGCCACAATTGAGGGAGTTGTTCGAGTGCCTTCGGCGTTGGCGATAACCTTCGGATCACCACCTTCCATAATTGCCACACAAGAATTTGTGGTGCCTAAGTCAATGCCTATAATCTTTCCCATAATTTAATTCTCCTTATTGTTATAACCGGACATGGAGTTTGCTCCCGGCCGGCTCTGTTATGTTATTAGGGTGCCTTGAAAATTATAATTTTGCAAGGTAGCCATTAGCTATCTGTTTTGCCCTTGGATACAACTACCTTGGCGGCTCTCAGTAGCCGATCCTTGTACTGGTATCCTTTTTCAAATTCCCTGATAACATGCTGCGGCGGCACATCATCACTGTCCTCCATTACCAGGGCCTCATGAAAATTGGGATCGAAGGGTTTGCCTGTACTCTCGATGGCCTCCAAACCGAACTTTTTGATTGTGTTAAGCAGGCCTTTCAGCGTTAATTCGACTCCTTCAAGTATTACCGATAATTCACTGTTGCCCGGTTCATGGTTCAGAGCTCTTTCCAGGTTGTCAATGCTGGGCAGCAACTCCCTCAGAATATTCTCTTCGGCATATTTAAGGTAGGTCTCACGCTCCCGAACCATACGTTTTTTATAGTTTTCAAACTCGGCAGCCAACCTCAGCAGCTTGTTCTGGCAGTCGCTGTTTTCCTGCTCCGTAACGGCTGTATCGGCTGTATTCTGCCGCTCGGCGGCAACTTTCTCCGCCGGGGGCGGGGGCTTTACCTGCGGACTATCATCATGCTCAGTTTTTTGGCTCAATTTGCCATCATGCTCTTTCTGAGCCTGCGGCTCGGCTTGTCGTTTGGTTTTTTTCTTTGTCACCAGGGTCTCCTTTTTCGAACCAGTCTGGCTAGATAAATATAAATATTGGGGTCATTTCCCCCGCCCATGTTATTCAGTCAATGTGACAGTTATCATCGTTATTTAGCGATTGAGAGCAACAATAAGTATGCTGATTATGGTTGTCAAGGAAGGGGGCGGCAAAATTGGTTTTGCCAAAAAAATAGGATTTAAACTGGCAAATATGGTAAGAACATCTTGGGAATTATTTGGAAACAAGGAGACTTGCGATGAAAAAAATATTGACTATTTTTATGGTTTTTTCCCTGTGCTTTGCGGGCCTGGCTGCGGCGAAAATGCGCAGCGTCAACAAGATTCGGGCCGGGGTGCCGCCCTACGAAATTATTAAAAAAGTTCTGGCGGCCAACAACCAGGCCGTGCAACGCGGTATAGATATAAAACAATCCGCTTTCACTCCGTACCTGACCTGGCTTACGGATCCTGATCCCCGTATAACCTCCAACCTGCTCCTGAATAAGGGCGGCAAAGTATATGCGGTGAGAAATTTTGGTAATCAACTTACCCTCGCAATCGGGGCCATCGACTATGGCGTGCGCTATCTGTTGACCCCCGTCTTAATGATTACCGCAAATTCTGATAATCAGGCGGTGCGATTTTTTATGAACGGCTACCAGAAACTATCTCCGGCCATTCGGCGAGATCTGGATCATTTGTATCTCGCTCTGGTTCACGATAATAAAAAATTGGCGCCAAAGATTCGTTTGCGAAAAAATATTGAAGCCAATGTCGATTATCAGGTAGCTTTAGCCTTGTCGCGCTATCATGACCGGGTGCAGAGTGGCCGCCTGGTGGTGGTAGGCAGTGTGCTTGATTTTGATAATACCTACGGACATGGCACGGGGCGGTTGGTGATTATCAATATTAATGGTGAGCAAGATTCAGCCAGGCTGAAAAACATGTCTATGCTGAGATACATAAAGCCCGCGCTTAGAAATCTCTCCATTGGCCGGAGTGTAATCGCCAGGCAGAAAGCGGTTGCAGGTCAAAGGCGTAAAGCGTCTGCCGCCGCCAGGAAGAGGCCCCGGAAGTAATGACCATGCATAAACGGAATTTGACGATATGGCTTTAAACCTGGCTCTGACCATAATTATTCCTCTGTATAATGAGGAGGAGAGCCTGGTTAAATTGGGCGCGGAGATGGACGCTTTCCTTAATCAGTTGCAACCGGACTGCGGGCGGGTGCTGTTTGTCAATGATGGTTCCAGTGACGGGAGCCTGAAAATCATTGAGGATATTTGTCGGCAGGACGAGCGCTACGCCTTTATTTCTCTGGATCGTAACCATGGTTTGAGCACGGCGATTAAGGCTGGGATTGATCATTGCCGCACTCCGCTTGTGGGTTACATAGATGCTGATATGCAAACAATTCCGGCGGATTTTGGCAAATTTCTCCAGTTCTTGCCGGAATACGATATGGTAAACGGTATAAGGGCTAAGAGGCAGGATTCCATAATCAAAAAAATATCGTCCAAAATTGCCAACAGCCTGCGGCGTTTGCTGATTAATGACCGAATTGTGGATACCTGCTGTCCTTTAAAAATAATTAAACTTGAGTATGCCCAAAAAATTCCGTTTTTCACGGGTATGCATCGTTTTCTGCCGGCCTTGGTTCAACTACAGCATGGCCGGGTGAAACAGGTACCCGTCTCTCATTTTCCCCGCTTCGCCGGCACTGCCAAGTATAATTTGTGGAACCGCCTGTTGGGACCATTTTTTGACCTGCTGGCCTTTATCTGGATGCGGCGGCGCTACATAAATTATCGTATCTCTCAGCAATCTAAATGAACCAAAATCTGATATTTGCGGTTGGCTTTCTGGCTCAGACGCTCTTTTCGGCGCGTCTCCTTGTCCAGTGGCTTTACTCGGAGAAGGCCGGCCGGGTTTTGTCGCCGCTTCTTTTCTGGCAATTAAGCGTTGTTGCCTCTTTCCTCCTGATGGTCTACGGTATTTTACGGCATGATTTGGCGATTATTGCCGGTCAAAGTGTTACCTATTGCATCTATATCCGCAACCTCCACTATCAGGGAAGCTGGCAGCGTTTTCCCCGGCCCTTCAGGATATTGGCCTGGCTGTTTCCCCTGATCGCTCTGCTCTGGCATGGATAAGCCGGGGTGGTAATTATGGTATTGCCACAATTATTTTTAATGACCAGATCCCTCTGTGGTTGATGATTTGGGGGATTGCCGGTCAGTTGGTTTTTACCTGTCGTTTTATTTATCAGTGGCTATGCATGGAGAGGGCCAAGGAATCTATTTTGCCCCTGGGTTTTTGGTTGATTAGTGTTGTTGGTTCATTGATGGTAATCAGTTACGCCATTTTTCGGCGGGATCCGGTTCTCTTTGTTGGCCAGATATTCGGTTTTGTGGTCTATGGCCGTAATATCAGAATCTATTTACGGCAAAACAGCGGTCAGCGGTGAGTTGCAATGATTTTCAATGCCGCTGCGTAAACTGCTCCGGCGGTGATTTGCCGCATACAGGCATTGTCGTTCCTCGGACATTTTTTTTTAAAGCATGGGCTGCAGGGCAGATCAGCCCGCATGATTGTATGTTGACTGCCGCAGGGGCCGGTGCGCCACGGAGCGGTGGGGCCAAAGATAGCAACCACCGGGGTGCCGGCGGCGGCGGCGATGTGCATTGGGCCGGTGTCGGTGCTGATTACGAGATTGGTCAGGGTGTAGAGGGCGGCCAGGGTTTTGAGAGATGTTCGTCCCGCCAGGTTGGCTGATTTGCCGCTCATTAGCCTGATAATATTGGCAATTGCCGAGCCGTCCTGCGGGCCGCCGGTGAACACCAGATTAAAGCGGTGATCAAGCAGAAGATCGGCAAGTTCCGCGAAGGCCCCATCGTTCCAGTATTTGGTCTGCCAGGTTGT
>JAADIV010000213.1 GCA_013151175.1 Deltaproteobacteria bacterium
CCATAAAGGTCTTTTTAAGCAAAAATACAATGGCGATAAGCACAATAACGCCAAGGAGGCGCTGCATGGTGCGCGGCTGGAAGCGGTTGGCCCCCAAAAATGACCCGGCATAACCGCCAATCCCCACACAAACCAGAAGAGGGAGGATGCCGATATCCGGCAGCGGCTGATGGTTCAATCTTGCCGCAAGACCCGCCGCAGAATTAACCCAGATAAAGAGACTGCCGCAGGCGGCGGCCTCCTTTACCGTTCCCAAACCCAAAAGAATAATCAATGGTATCAAGTAGATGCCGCCGCCCAGACCAAGGGCGCCGCTGATAAAACCCAGAATGAGACCTATCAGCAGTGACACCAAAATCTTACTGCTGGCCCTTAACTGCCAACGCAGACTGAATTGATTGAATAAATAAATCCTCAGGGCCACAACAGCCAGGAAAACTATCAATAGTATATTGAATAAATGGGCCGGCAGACGCACAGTACCGCCCAGATAGGCCATGGGGATGGACGAAATAAGAAAGGGGGCGATGAGTCTTATGCGGGCATGGCGACCCCGGAAATAATTGACCGTGCCGATGGTGCTGACCAGTATATTCATTGCCAGAGATATAGTTGGAATAACAACATAACTGGCGCCAAATATGGTGAGCAGGGCAATATAGGAACTCCCGCCCGCCAGGCCCACCGATGAGTAGAGAAAGGCAACCATACCGAAGAGCAGGGAGAGCAGCCAGAAATTTATCAGCAGATGATCCATAATTTATGGTTACTTAGTTGTTTTTCTCACCTAACCGGCCTTGATTTATTTATGCCAGGATGATATGTGTAAGTATTTCTATTATCCGAGCCAACGAAAGATTAAGGTCTGCGGAGGAAATATAAGCTATGGCCCCGCCGGTGAACTATCGCAGGAATACAATTAACATTTTATTGGCCTGTCTCCTAATCTTTTCTCTATGTGATTATGCCAGGGCGCAAGCGCCGTCTTCACCGCCACCGGCAAAGCCCTTCTATTTTGCCGTTTCCGCCATGGCCTCACCGGCCCGCACCCTGACTCATTTTTCCGAGCTTACTACCTACCTCGCCGCTAGACTGGATCGTCCGGTTCACCTGAAACAGCGGCGTACCTACGCCGAAATTAATGATCTGCTGGCCCAATGCCAAATTCAGATGGCCTTTACCTGCACCGGCGGCTATATAGCCGGCCGCCGTGATTTTGGTTTGGAAATTTTGGTAGTACCGGTTATCAAAGGCAATAATTTTTACCGCTCCTATATCGTTGTGCGTAAAAAATCATCAGCAAAATCCCTGGCGGATCTTAAGGGGCGGATCTTTGCCTATGCCGACCCATTGTCGCTCTCTGGATATATATATCCTGCCGCCAGGATCAATCAGTTGGGATACCGCCAAAAGGAATTTTTCCGCCATGTCTTTTTTACCGAGAGCCATGATAAATCCATTGAAGCGGTGGCCACCGGTATTGCCGATGGCGCGGCGGTGGACAGCCTGATTTTTGATGCTCTGCGGGCGGCGGCAGAACCCAACGCCAATAAACTAAAGGTTATTGAAAAATCGGAGAAATTCGGGATGCCGCCGGTGGTGGTAGCGCCAACTATTGATCATGAACTTCGTTATAAGCTGCTGAAGGTCATGCTTAATATGAACAAAAATGCCGCAGGGCGCGCGGTCTTGAAACGATTAGGGATGGATCGCTTTGTGCTGCCGGATCCCGCCCTCTATCACTCCGCCTTTTTATTGAATAAGGAACTTGAGTGACAAAGACCGTCTCTGACAATGCCGGCATGGCTGTGCCCTGGTATGATAGAGTGGCACTGCGTCTGTCGTTATCAATTGTCGTGGTTATTATAATTACAGCGCTTACCGTGGCTTCGCTCATTCTCCGTGATGAGCGGAACATCATGGTACATGATCTGCGGGTTAGAACCAGAATGTTGGGTGAGATTATGGCCCGGCAGATGATTGAGCCAATGCTCTATGAGGAGAGTTTTGCTCTCCACTCACTGCTCAAATCATATCTCGATGCCAAGGATTCTATCCTGGTTTACGGCATCATCTACGACAAGGACGGCAAATTGCTCCTCGCCGGCAGGCAGTCATCGCACTCTGTTAGGATACCGGTTCTACCGTCTTCTCTCGCGGCCAAGCCTGTCTTTTTGCGAAACATTAAAGAACAGCCGGGGGCGATAGCCGGGCCGGCAGATTTCTTTATGCCAATCTCTACGCCGAGGATAGGAATCATCGGCTACCTGCGCCTCGGCGTCTCGGTGCGCCCCCTGGCTGATACTCTGAAAACAACCCATCACAAAGTGTGGATCGCTACCTCTATAATCGCCTTTTGGGGTATTTTAATCAGCCTGTGGTTTGCCCGTATCCTCATCCGGCCGATATTGCTGCTTAATAATGCCGCTTGGCGTCTCGGTGAGGAAGGCGGCCTGGAGACTAAAATTACCGTGACCGGGGTGGGGGAAATCAGGGAGCTAGCTCTGACCTTTAACCGTATGGCCCTGCGTCTAAATGAGCTGATTGCCAAGCTTAAAAAGGCCCGGGCCAACCTGATTCGCACCGAGAAGCTCTATGCCCTGGGAGAATTTTCTGCCGGTCTGGCCCACGAGATCAAGAACCCCCTTACTTCTATTAAGATGCTGATGCAGCGGGTAGGCGAGGAGGAAGACCCCCTTGATGATCGTGACTTGGAGGTAATTATTGAGGAGCTTGATCGTATTGATTCAACGGTAAGCCGTTTTCTCCAAGGGGCGGGGCCTGCCGATTTAACCCGTTCACCAACGGATATAAATCGGCTGCTTACCGATGTTGTCGCCATCACCAGAAGAAAAATCGAGAAAGCGGGCATACGCCTCGACTGTGGATTTAATCAGGAACTCGCGCCCCTGGCACTTGATGGCGCCTCCATTAAGCAGATAGTTATGAATGGTATTTTAAACGCCATCCAGGCCATGCCCACTGGCGGGACGCTGACCATCAACACCATAATTTCCGGGGCGGAACTGCATTGTCTGATTACGGATAACGGCTGCGGTATCAGCCCGGAAAATCTAAAATATATATTTGACCCCTTTTTCACCACCAAGAAAGAGGGCACCGGTATGGGACTGGCTGTGGCCTGGAATATTGCCCGCCAGCACGGGGGCCGGCTCGATATTGAATCCCGCCTTAATCAAGGCACAACCCTTATTCTGGTTTTACCCTATGACCAAATTACTCATTGTTGATGACGAAAAATCAGTTCGTTACGCCTTTAAACGTACCTTCGGCGATTGTTACGATATTATAACGGCTGAAAATGGCGCTCAGGGAGTGGAGGATGCGGCTGTATCTGAGCCGGATATTATCCTGATGGATATTCGTATGCCGAAGTTGGACGGCCTGACAGCCCTGAAACGCATCCATGAACTGCGTCCGGCTCTACCCGTTATCATGATGACCGCCTACGCTGATTCGGCCACCGCCATGCGGGCCATGCAGGAAGGCGCTTTTGATTATATCGTCAAGCCCTTTGACAATGATGATCTGCGCCAGGTGTTGGAAAAGGCCGAAGCGGCGGTGCGGGTCAGAGGTGTATTGCAATGCGAATGCGGAATTGCAGAGCATGAGTCCCCCGTAGTGGGTGAAGCCATTATTGGCACCAGTCCCGCCATGCTTGAGGTCTGTAAAATGATTGGTCAGGTGGCCGCCTCCGACCTGCCGGTACTGATTAGCGGTGCAACCGGGGTAGGCAAGGAATTGGCGGCCAGAGCAGTTTATCACTACAGCGGTCATCACCAACGGGAGCTGATGGTAGTTAACTGCGCGGCACTGCCCGATGCCCTGGTGGAGAGTGAATTATTCGGCTATGAATCCGGGGCCTTTACCGGAGCCGGCAAACAACGTATCGGCCGTTTCGAGCAATGTGACGGCGGCACCATATTCCTGGATGAAATTGGTGAATTATCCCTGCCGGCCCAGGCCAAGATTCTCCGGGTAGTGCAAGAGGGGAGATTTGAACGCTTAGGCGGCAGCCGCTCTCTGCTCACCGATGTCCGTCTTATTGCCGCCACTAACCGAAATCTGGCAGAAATGGTACGGGAGGGCACTTTTCGCGGCGATTTATTACATAGGATAAACGTCTTCGATCTCCACATCCCGCCCCTGCGGGAGCGACTCAGCGACCTGCCGCAACTGGCAACCTATTTTATCAGGCGTTTTGGCTCCCGGCTCTCACCGCCTGTAACCGGTATAAGCGCTGGGGCCTTGGAGCTTTTAAGCAATTACAATTGGCCCGGCAATATCCGCCAACTGGAGAATGTTATCCGCCGGGCCACTGTCCTATGCCGATCAGGGGTCATTGATGTGGCAGATTGCCTTCTGGAAGATCATGAGTCGGCAGTAAACGATTTTACCGCAGCTGTCAGCCAGCGAATTGATAAGCTGATGGCTCAAGGAGAATCACGCCCCTATCAGCAATTACTTACCGAAATGGAGACCCTGATTATTACCAAAGCCCTATCTCTCACCGAAGGTAATCAAGTGCGGGCGGCTGAACTTCTCGGTATTAATCGGATGACCCTTCGCAAGAAGATGTCTATGATTAAAAAATAGACAGCCGTTGTCTATCTTCTGCACAATCCCCTCTTCCGTTCCTGCCTGTTCCCTTTAAACACACCACCTACTACTTGGCACACTCCGTGCAGAACTCTTCCTAAATACCGAATTTAAGGGAAAGGACAACGCCGTGGATTAAAGCACCCGCAGCGCCGGTCTGGTTGGATGTTGACTAGCAGAATCCTGGACTCTCCAGGTAAAAACAAATGAGGAGGCAAAAAGATGAATCAACGGAAACGGCTGATGATGGATCTTGAGAGGGCAATGAAAAAGCCCATGTCGCAAAGGTCTTGGGTTATGGTCATTGATATCAGAAAATGCGTAGGGTGTACGTCTTGCGTAGTTGCGTGTGCCGCAGAAAATGTTTGTTCGCCCCAAACATCGTACCGCTGGGTTTTTGATCAGGAATTTGGTGATTATCCCAACGTAGATAGATTCTTTATGCCTACAAACTGCCAACAGTGTGATAATCCTCCCTGCAAAAAGGCGGCTGATAAATACGCAAAAGGCAGCATAACAAAACGCCGGGATGGAATAGTAAAATTTGATTATATCAAACTTGCCAATAATAAGATGGCTGCCAAAAGCGCCAAAGATGCTTGCCCCTATGATGCAATTTCGTATGATAATGGGAGCTACTACACAGACGGCACCCCAAGAAGAGAGCCATACGAAACAAGAACTTTTTTTGCCTATGGCGATTCGCTGAGCAGAAATGAGACTGCCGGCTCAATAAGAAAATGTACATTTTGCGCTCATCGTTTGGACAATGGCATGCTTCCCGCCTGCGTAACAACCTGCATAGGTGATGCCCTGTATTTTGGCGATGCGAATGACCCTAAGAGCAAGGTACACGAACTTATGAGAAAGAACAGATGGAATCCATATGGAAGCCTGGGAACCAAACCTCGTGTGTACTACATAGGATACGAAAAGAGAGCGAATATAGCGTTCGCGACTAATAAAACCTGCGAAATATGCCATGATGAGGGGGGTAAGCTATGAAAAAAGCCATTGAGGAAAAAACTGAAATAAAAAAAATGACCAGAAGGAATTTCTGCAAATCCACCGCTTTTTTAGGGGGCTCAGCAATTCTTTTAAGTCAAATGGATATGGTTTTTGGAAATATAAAAACAGCCAATGCCGCAAGAGGTGTCGCCTATTATCCGTTATCCAAGCCCGAAAATATAATCTACTCGGTGTGCCTTCAGTGCCATACCGATTGCCCCATCAAGGTAAAAATACAAGATGGAGTTGCGGTAAAAATCGATGGAAATCCATATTCAGCCCAGAATATGGTGCCAAATCTTAATCAGGATACAGATCCGGCTCTTGCTGCCAGAATGGATGCCAAACTATGCCCGAAAGGCCAGGCCGGAGTTCAATCGCTTTATGATCCGTACAGAATCGTCAAGGTACTCAAGAGAAACGGCCCAAGAGGCAGCGGTAAATGGAAAACTATTTCATTTGCCAAGGCTGTCGGCGAGATCGTTGAAGGCGGCCATCTCTTTAAGGACATAGGAGAAGATCGCTATGTCGATGGGCTAAGAAAAATCTACAAAATGACTGATCCCAAACTATCGAAAGAGATGGCCTCTGATGCTAAAAAGGTGGCCAAGAAGAAGCTCAGTATCGACCAGTTTCAATCAAAATACAGCAGCCATCTTGACCTTTTGATAGACCCGGATCATCCCGATATGGGAGCCAAAAATAACCAGTTCGTATTTATGGCCGGCCGGATTGAACATGGCAGGAAAGATATGGTCAAACGGTGGCTTACGGGAAGTTTCGGCTCAGTAAACTTCTTTGAGCATACCGCTATCTGCGAGCAATCGCATCACATTGCCTACAAACAGGCATCAAGACAGTACAGTAAAGGCAAATGGGGCAAGCCCAAAACAGAACACATGAAGCCCGATGCCCTAAATGCAGAGTTTATAGTCTATTTCGGCACGGGGTTTGCGGAGGCCAACTTTGGCCCGACAAATATGGCCGCCAAAATCACCAATAGATTGGTCGACGGCAAAATGAAGATAGCTGTAGTTGATCCGCGATTCAGCAAGAGCGCCGCCAAAGCATCAAAATGGCTGCCTGTTAAGCCTGGAGCTGATGCGGCCTGCGCCCTGGCAATGATTAGGTGGATCATCGCCAACGAAAGATACGATAAAAAATATTTAACCGCAGGGAATAAGGCTGCGGCCCAAAAGATTGGTGAAACAACATGGTCTGACGCAACTCATCTGGTACGTTTGGAAGATGACGGCCCCGGAAAGTTTTTAAGAGCGGCTGATGTTGGGCTGGGCGGCTCAGAATTTGTGGTAATTAACAATGATAATAAGCCTGAAAAGGTTGCAGAAGCCGCTGTTTTCGGCAAGCTTGATTATTCTGGAAGTGTTGGCGGGATAAAGGTTAAAACGGCCTTCCGGCTCCTGAAAGAGCAGGCCTTGACAAAGAATATGGCGGAATGGTCGGAGGCCTGCGGCATTCCAGTAAAAGATATAGAGTGGGTTGCCAAAGAGTTTGTTTCTCACGGTAAACGCGTTGGGGCTGAAATGTATCGCGGCCCAGTAAAACATACAAATGGCTATTATAACGCCCAGGCGGTAATTGCCCTGAATATCCTGGTTGGTAATATAGACCATAAGGGGGGGCTGACTAATGGCGGCGGCCATTGGCACGAAGATGGGAGCAAGCCGGGCCAGCCGTTTCCATTGAAACATTTGCAACCCAATAAACTGCATTCGTTCGGGATAAAACTTACGCGGGAGGGATCAAGATATGAGGAGAGTACCCTTTTTGGGGGCTATCCGGCAGAACGCACATGGTTCCCATTCTCTGGTAATATTTACCAGGAAGTGCTGCCATCTGCCGCGACCGGCTATCCGTATCCGATAAAAGCGATATGGCTTCACAAAGGAAGTCCCGCGCTATCTGTTCCCGCCGCCAATGAAATGCTCAAAATTATCGCTAATACGGATAATGTACCGTTGCTAATTGCCGATGACATTGTAATTGGCGACTCGTCAATGTATGCCGATTATATCTTCCCGGATTGCGCGGTCTGGGAAAGATGGGGAACTCCTCATACCACCCCGGACGTAACCCAGAAAGCGGCTAAAATAAGACAACCTACGGTAGAACCTTTCACCGAAGTTGTTGAAGTATATGGCGAGAAACAGCACTGCTCTATGGAAGCGGTAATGTTCGCAATTTCCGAAAAACTGCATCTTGGCGGTATTGGCAAAGATGGGTTTGGCAATGGTATTAACTTTACAAAGCCGGAGGATTTTTATCTAAAACTGGCCGCTAATATTGCCTATGGAGATAAGGCCCATGATTATGTGCCAGATGCCTCGGCGGATGAGGTGAGGTTGTTCGTTAAGTCAAGGCGGCATTTGGGATCTACCGTCTTTACCACAGACAGGTGGGAAAAAGCCGTTGGTTCAAAGGCTTGGAAAAAGGTAATCTACGTCCTCAACAGGGGAGGCAGATGGGAAAATTTCAGCGACAGCTTTCTGGGGAACAGTGGTTTTGTTGTGCATAAATACGCAAAAAGTATCAGTCTTTATGCCGAGTCGGTGGCACTGCAAAAGCACTGTTTTACAGGACAAAGGTTCAGGGGAATTGCCAATTTTGAACCGATCAAAAATGCTGCTGGAGATGTTGCATATGGCAGTAATTCTCCATTTGAACTTATTCTCACTACCTATAAAGACATAAGGGGCGGACAGTCAAGAACCCTGCCGCAGGATTACTGGTTATCTATGACATTGCCGGAAAACTATATGTTGATAAACACCGAGACGGCAAAAAGCATGGGGCTGAAAGACGGAGATATGGCAAAAATTATATCAAGTACAAATACCGATGGCACCTGGCATCTTCCCGGTCGAACGAACAAAAAAGTAGCGGGAAAAATTAAGGCTGTCAGCGGTATGCGGCCAGGTGTTGTGGCGGTAAGTTGGTCTTTTGGTCACTGGGGATACGGGTCGTCAGATGTTGAGGTCGATGGAGAGATCATTAAGGGCGATAAAAGGAGGGCGGCAGGTATGTGTCCAAATGCCGCGATGCAGGTTGATTCCGTCCTCAAAAATGCGCCGATGAGCGACCCCATAGGCGGCAGTGTTTCATTTTTTGATACCAGGGTAAAACTCGTAAAAATATAACAAACCCATGGCCTTATCCGAAAAGGCCATGGGAGACAAGTAAGACCTTTGGCGGTTGGCGGGTACGAGTTTGTCCCCGTCAACCGCTTTTTTATGGAGGTTTTGGATGAAACGCCTGTTATTTTTATCATTGCCCGGCATCACTATATTTCTTTTAGCCGCTACCATGGCACAAGGCTCATCACCAATCGAAGGGCCAACAAGCTCCCAAGTCCTGCAGCAGGCCGGGCAGCTCTTCCGCCATGCGGACTATAAACAGGCTGAGAATGTCCTGCGGCGGGAAATTATGAAATTAGGCAATAACGCCCGTAGCAAAATTTGGAATAGATACAGACAGGCCTTGCTAGCCAGGGCCGGGGACGATTATTTGAGTACTGTGCCCAAAGATCGCTATCGGGTACCGGTGGCAATTTTTGGCAGTGATTATAACAAGGAGGGGATTGCCAGATATTTCCTGGGAATAGCCAAATACTTTCTGCTAGATGTTCGGCAGACGGCGGAATTTGCCAAAAGCCACATCGCCGGATCGTTAAATGTCCCCTTTCGCCAGGTCTTACGTCATCTTGACTGGCTACCTAAACCGGGTACAAATAAGGTGCTTCTAATAATCTGCCGCAGTCAACATCGCGCCAATCATGTGTTGGTAATCTTGCGGGAACTGGGATACACCAACGCCTACACCCTGCGGGGCGGTTATCATGCCTACCAAAGGTGGTTGAAAAAGAGGCCAAAGTCGAGAGGAACAGTGAGTGATGCCGAAGAAGACTTTGGTTGCTAAGTCGAGCCTATGCCCCATTGGCAGTTTTAGCCAATTTCTCATGCGGGGCCGGGGCGGAGTCTTTTTTTATAAGCCGCAAATCCTTATCGTCAACCTTAACCTCGCCGATCAGGGACGCCCCTGATTCCACGGCAAGGTTTACCGTCTCAACATTGCCCTCTATCCGGCATCCCTTGATCACACTGAGGTTCCTGGATTTGATATTGCCAACCACCCGGCCCTGGCATATGCAGGTCTCGGTGTGAATATCCCCGGTAACAATGCCGGTTTTACCAACGATAAGGTACTCACCCTGCACATCACCCTTAATGCCGCCCTCAAGCTTTAACTTCCCGGAGAACGACAAGTCTCCGGTTATGGTCATACCAGCACCGATAATACTGCTTATTGTTGTTTTATCAGCTGTTTCGGGGGGGGATGTTTTGAATAAGCCCATATTAACTCCTGCCTTTTCTTTTCCGGACATACTGGGCAATCCGCACAAATCGCAGAGGATTAACCGTTCTGCCTTTATAAATAATTTCATAATGTACATGCGCGCCAGTACTTCTACCGGTATTGCCAAGCAGACCGATGGTCTGCCCTCTTTTCACCTTCTGGCCCTTTTTGACCAGGGTCTTTTCCATATGTAAATACATGGTCTTAAAACCCTGGCCGTGATTAATGACCACATAATTGCCGTTGAACCGGCTGAACCCCTGTACCTGGACAACGCCATCCGCAGTACTCATTATATGAGTCCCCACTTTCTGGCGGATATCAAGGCCGGCGTGAAAGGCTGGTTTGTGATTAATAGGGTCAATACGCGGCCCATATTTAGAGGTAATTGTACCCCATACCGGCGGCCCCAGAGGTGTGGCCTGCAAGGCGTCAAGGTAACTGTCAACTTTGAAGGTCAGATTTTCGTAGGTATTACCGACAAGAGGAATAAAAGGGCCACCACTATTTTTGGCATTGCTCTTTACCTTGATTTTAACCCCAACCGCCCGCAGAATCGAGTCAATGGTCTTGCTCCTGCTCTTCAGACCCGCCATGGCCTTGTTGAGCATGACCTCCTTGGCATCATTCTGTTTAATTAAGCGGGTCAATCTGTTTTGCAGACGGGATTCTCTGGCTGATACTTCCCTGGTCAGACGCTCTTTAAACTCCGCGTTCCATAATTTTGAGGCCGCAAGCTCCCCAGAAATCCTGGTCAGGGATGATTCCATCCCACTGTTTTCTCTGGCAAAATTAATCCCGGCAATACTTGAAATAAGCAAAAGAACTATTACGACAAAAGAAACGAGCAGGCTCGTCTTGAGAACAGATTTCGGCAGAGCGAATGTTCTGGTGCTGTCCTGCTCGCCGGTTAATATTATGTGCAATTTGTCTGACATAATGTTCAGCAGTGTTTTTTGGGGTTGGCTAGAAAACGCAAATTGCAGTGACTATATCAGCCTATCTGTATAGAAGTAAAGTAAATTACTATTTTTATGCGCTTAATTACCATTTTATTTGTAATAAACCGCATAAAAACGCTTTGAAATGTCAATATACGTTATTCTACACTTACTATTTGCAGGGCGCCAAGCTGTGGTATGCCGCCCTGAGTATGGCGGCTGCCTTCCAGGACAGCCAGGGTATCGCCTGGTTTCAGGTAGCCTAGAGATTTTGCTTTATCAATTGCCCAGAACACGGTTTGATCGCGGCTTAACTTTTCCTTGGTGATAATAGGGATGATGTTTTTATAGAGGCAGGAATGGCGGGCCGTGTGAAGTGAATGGGTAACTAGCAGGGTGGCGGTCTTGCGATTCCATTTGGAGACATGCTGATAAAGACCTTTATCAAAATCAATGACCAGGGTAGCGGCGGTGTCGCTGAGACTGGCGGCGGCGGTAAGGGCCGGGCTGTCGTCATGTCTTGATGTCAAAATCCGGTCGTGCTCATGCTCCATGGCATGATGCCGCTCCGATTCGCTGATGATGGCGGCCATGGTACGCACCACATTCACCGGGTCTCCGCCAACAGCCGTCTCACCAGAGAGCATTACCGCGTCCGTCCCTTCAGCAATTGCCAGGCTGACATCGGAGACCTCGGCTCTGGTGGGCCTGGAGTGGGTGGTCATTGATTCCAGCATCTGAGTGGCCGTGATTACCGGCGTATTATGAGTCCAACAGAGGCTGATTATCTTGCGCTGAATCCACGGCACCCTGGCGGCCGGCATCTCAACCCCCAGGTCACCCCTGGCGATCATAACGGCATCGGCGCTCCTGATAATGCCCTCCATATCGCTCACCGCCTCCGGCTTTTCAATCTTCGCCACTATCTTTATATCTCTTTTACCGGATTTTTTGACAAGCTCCTTTAATTCGCTGATATCGGCGGCGGCACGGACAAAAGACAGGGCGGCAAAATCAATGCTGTGATTAAGCCCCCATTCCAGATTTTCTCTGTCTTTGGCGGTAAGACTGGGCAGGCTTAACGGGGTGGCGGGCAGATTTATGCCCTTATGCGAACCGAGCGTACCGCCCCTGACCACCCGGCAGACAACCTCATCGTTGCCGGGCCGTTCAACCTGCAGCTCCAGGAGACCGTCATCAAGCAGAACCGGATCATCCTGGCGCAGATCCGCCAACACCTCCGGGGCGATAGTGGAGAAACGCTCTGCTGTGCCGCTGACGGAGTCGGCCTGAATGATTATTTTGCGGCCCGGTAACAGCTCAATTTTACCATCCCGCATCTCACCGGTACGAATCTTGGGGCCGCAGAGATCCATCAGCACCGCCACCGGCCTTTGCCACTTCTCCTCTGCCGCCCTGATATAATTCAGAGCCTTCTCGTGTTCTTCGTAAACGCCGTGGGAAAAATTCAGGCGGGCCACGTCCATACCTGCCAGAATCATCTTCTCAATTACGTCCTGACTGGCGGACGCCGGGCCGATTGTGCAAACGATCCGGGCCATTTTCCGGATATTCTCAACGGCGCGATTACTGGTCAGATCGAGTACCCTGCTAATATCCTCCACCTTGACAGGTTTGGAGAGAATGGCTGCCACATTTGGGTAAGCCCGTAATTTCTGTTGGAGATTGCCCCGATCCATATGACCGGAAATTACCACCACCGGCAGACCAGGGCTTACCACATTCATGGCCTCAATAAACTGAAAACCATCCCACTGCGGCATCATAATATCACAGATAAAGAGATCGTAAGGTCTGCTAGTAGCCAGCAAAAAGCCCTGTTGGCCGTTCTCCGCCTCCTCCACCTGGTGACCGATTTTGCTCAACTGGTGGTTGAGTATAGTGCGGTTTACCGGGTTGTCGTCCAATAATAGTATTTTCATAGAAGGCAGGGTTCAGGAGACAGGTTACAGGTTACAGGAGCGGCATCCGGGATTTTGCCTCTCCCGGATGCCGGATTGTCTTAATGGGCATAACCGGCGCCGGTACCGATAAAATTATTGTTGCCGTTATCCGTGCCCGCCGCCACTCCGCCAAACTGCAGGTTGGAGATGGTGTTATTGCCACCAACGTTTTGGTAACTTGTGGCGGTGGCCAGAGTACCGCTGCCAGACTCCACCGTAGCGGCCCAATTGCCGCCGGCAGTCCAGTTATGGACGACAAAATTTGCCGTTAAATTGTTGCCACCGCTTGTCGCGGCAAGAGAAACACTCTCAGAAGCCACAGGAGTTGTTGTATAACTGCCGTTAATATCGTTCGTTGCCCAAACCTGAGGCGTACCGGTTGCCGTACTGGTATAAAACACGACATTGTTCATATTGACAGTTAGCCCCTTAGTATTGGCTCCGGTAAGATCTGCGCTTCCGACCTCAAAGGAGGGGATATTCAGCGCCTGCAGGGCCGTTTTGTTATTCTGCACCAGGTAGAGATAGGTATTGACATCCATGGATACCCCCTGGCCAACGGTCTGCCAGGTGAGAGTGGTATTGTCAAATGTCCCCTGCAAATCGCCGAAACTGAGACCGGCCACAGCATCGGTAATATTTACCCAACCTGCTGCCGTGTGCCCATCGGTTATATTACCTGTAGCAGGGTCCCATGTTGCGGTGATCGCGCCCATCCGGATGTAACCCGGCCACTCTTCCTGAAATAACTGCTGTAGCGTCTGGCTCGATGATATGGTGGAGCTGAGAGCGCCATCCGTGGAATCCGCCCAAGTAGCAAGTCTCCACGTCCAAGGGTTGCCGGTTACGGAAGATGTGACCGCGCTCCTCCCCCCAATGGTGCCGATATAGAGGTCGGCGGCAACGGGGGTGC
>JAADIV010000004.1 GCA_013151175.1 Deltaproteobacteria bacterium
GCATCTGCCGCACCATGGTTTTAAACTCCAACGCCACCTCACCTGGAACTCCGGCATAGGCAGACTTTGGCGCAAAAAAGGCCAGAGGACTATAGCCCCAGAAATTTTTTAGCCGCCGGCCGCTCTCCGGTTGGAAATGGGAGTTGTCATTTTCATCAAACTCAAAGACCGGCAAGAGTTCAATAGCAGTAATACCCAACTCCCGCAGGTAGGGAATTTTCTCCACCAGACCGGAATATGTGCCAGGCTGCCGGACACCGGCGCTTTTGTGGCGGCTAAACCCCCGCACATGCAGCTCATAGATTATAGTGTCGGCCAGGGGGCGTTCCAGAGGACGATCTCCATGCCAGTCAAAACCATCAGCAATGATACCGCCAAGCCATTGGTGCGGCTGTCCCCAGACCTCGCCGCCGCTTAAATAACGGGCATAGGGATCCAAAGCCAGGCGGCCATTGTCGTTATCGGCAGCGGAGTACACTTTGTAGGCATAGCGATATCCCGCTAGGTCACCCACAACCATTAAGTGCCAAATATCGCCGTGCCTGTTTATCCTGCAGTCAAAAGGCAGGATGACAGGTTCGTCCTTGCCGGGCGCAAATAACAGCAGGCAAATTTTGCTAAATTCCGGCCCGAATACAGAAAAATTAATGCCGCCCGCAACCCTTACAGGCCCCAAAATAAGAGGATTACCCTCCCTGGTTTTATATGCCATCTTATTATATAGTAATTATTATTATTTGTTTACATATATAAATTATATGATTACACTATGTGGTACATCGACAACAGGTTCACCAGGCTATCTTATTTAATTTTTTGCTTTTTTACCAATTAATAAATGGAGGGATAAAATGGGAATCTTCGCACAGCTTGGTATGGAGAAAAATGAGCAAGCCACCATCGACTGGGATATTACCCCGGCCAATTCCTTTACCATCTTTGAAAGTTGGGGCAGCAAAGAGCGTTTAGTCCGTAATAAATCCGAACGCTATTACTATTTTTATATCGATAATTGGCAGTCGCCAGCCCGGGTATGTCTCATGGAAAGGGGCATAAAACACGCTGAAATTCTGGCTGAGATTGAGGCCCCGGCAAAGATGGTGGCAAGATGCGTTAAACAGCAGGGCCACACATCAGGTTTGGACAGAAACTACGCCATTGACGAAGAATTAAAGGCCTGGCTCAAGAAAAATATTCTCGCCAAAACCGGGGACAATCCGTTAATCAAAACCATTATACCCAATATCGATTACGAAGATATGCAAACCGGGCTGCCCGGAAAAGATGATCCGATCCCCACCATGACCTGCATAGAACTCAATCATAACGCGCATAGAATAGTGGAAGGCGAGCTGAAACAATTAGTCCGCCTCCATAATTTTTTTGACAGCAGATACAACCCGGAGGGCAGGTTTGCTAATTGTCTGATTGATAACGGTGACCGGCAAACTGTTACCGATCTGAAAACCGGCATAATGTGGCAGCGTCATGGCTGCGATATTACCTCCATCAGGCATATCAGGGAATTTACGGCAAACTGCAATAAGGAAAATTACGCAGGCTTCAACGATTGGCGCCAACCTGCCATGGAAGAGGTCTGGTCGCTGATGGAACCAGAATTAAACAATAAGGGACTTTACCTCCACCCCTGTTTCTCCAGGCGGCAGCCCTTCATATTCACCGCAAATCAGCGGGATCCGGGCGGCTTTTGGTTTGCTGATTTCAAACAGGGCACCGTTTTCTGGGCTTCAGGTACCATTCCGGGTGGCTTTGGGCGCCTATGCCGGACAGTTGGAAGATAAAAAATGGCCGCGCAAACTAAATCTATGCCCGTAATTGAGGCATGGAGTTGTTCCAAATGCGAGGGGTGTATATCCCTTTGTCCCTCGGTTTTCCGGGTAAGCCAGCTCACTGGCGATATTGAGGTGATGGAGCTAAATTATTACCCGGAAGACGAGGTGAATGAAGCGATCACCGATTGTCCCAGGGACTGCATTACCTGGGAAGATTAAGAGAGACCGGACAGCGAATAAAGAGCCGTCCGGTGTTGGTGAACTCTCATATTTTTATCTCCCAGCCTGGGAGATAGCCGGCTTATCAGCCGCAGTCCGTAGCATCATAGGGGTCATATGTGTCGGCGGCGTTTTTGAAAAGATAGTCATTGACCCTGGCGATTTGTTCCGCCGTTAACTTTCCCCAACTGCCGTCTTTGGCACAGGCGGGGTACCTTTCGTCGAAAACCCTGTTCCAACCCTTACGCACCTTTGATTCGGTGTATAAAAACTTGGCCTTTTTGCTGCCCTGATAATGGCATTTTTTACAATCATTCCGAAAAAGGTTGTATCCCTCCCAAAGGGAGGCGTGGGTGAAAATCCGGCATGTTTTGGTTACTTCATCGCACCGTTTTGTCGGGCTTGCCGCCGCCGGCATCACCCAGTTAAGCAGAAAAAAACCGCCAATCAATACAATTGCTAATCTCTTCATTAAACTACCTCCGGTTATTGTGCTGTTTGTAACGGCGCTACGTTTCTGGGGTTAGACGCCAATAGTTTTTTCAGGGATTCTATGCAGCCTGCCAGCTCCCTGCCCTCTTTGCTGACTCTGGCCATCATGATACCGCCCTCTATTGCGGCAATTATGAGTTCCGACAGTTGATACGGGTTGAAAGCAGTTAACAAGTCGCCTCTGGCAATTGCCTCGTTTAGATAACCCTCAATAATGCCGGCCCAGCGCCTAAAAATTTCATTAATAATTCTGGCAAATTCAGGATTATTGTCACTCATTTCGAGGGCGGTATTACCAAATAAACAACCGCCGACAAAATTTTTCTTCCTCTGCTCATTTAAGATGGCATCAAGGAAATTACGCAGACAATCGAGCGGGTTATCCCCGGAAAACGCGGACTCCAGGAACTTGAAAAAATCTTCCTTCGCATCCTGTAACACCGCGATACCCAGATCTTCCTTACTGGAAAAATGGTAGTAAAGGTTACCTTTTTTGACCCCGGTTCCCACAACAATATCGTTGATACTCGTATTGTAGAACCCTCTGGTAATCAGGATCTCTCGAGTACGCTTGAGTATCCTGTCCCTGGTCTGCCCGCCTTTTATTGTCTCCGTCATAATTCTCTCTAACCCCCTCAAAGGGAGATAAGTACCTTAACGGTAGTAAGTGCAACCAGTTTCCTTAAAAATGCTTTTGCGGGATACTTACTTTCTTATGACAAAAATCCGGCACCGAGGCATTAAAAACCAACCGTTTGGTATAAAATATCGGGAATCACGACCCCTGTCAAGTATCTTTTCAAATCACCACCGCCAAGAGCAATTTACAACAGCGGCACAGCAACAATCGTATGCGGATAAAGTGGCAGAATTAAATAAATAGCAGGTTGAGAAGGCCGATAATAAATCCCAGTAACCCACCAAAGAGATTGATGTATTTGAATTGTTCCTGCATGATGCTCAGCAGCAGATCCTCAAGATGCAGGAGATCAAGCGAATCGACCTTTTTCACCACAACTTGTTCAATATTCAGTGAATCAAGCAGCCCCGGTACTTCATGGGATAGTAAGGTGCTTGTCTGTTGAAAGATGTATTCCCCCAGACCGCTTTGCACAGCCTTGGGTAAAAGTTTGTTCAGGGATCCTATGGGGCGGGAGAAGATATTTTCCCATAAGAGATCACCGACCATACGATCCAAAATTTGTCTGACCTGCGTTGAGCGTATTAGGTTAATGAGTTCTTCGCTAGTCCATTTTCTGGCGCCATGAATACCCGCTTCACCGAATAAGACCCTGATAATTTCCTGTACTGACTTTTGCGCCTGAGCATTTAATGCCTCACTCAGTAAGTTGGTTATGGCCTTTGTGATCTGGGGATCTTGCAGACCTCGAGCTATCTGCCTGCTGATTTCACCGCGCACTGCCACGATCTTTTGTTCCTCAACGTCAGCGAGCATTACTGTCAGGGGTTGGTTTAAAAAACCATCAGCGGTATTTCTGAGCAGTTCCCTTGTCTTACCCTGCACGTCTTCACTAAGCAGCCACACCGCCAATTCATCACCATGATCCTGGAGATATTCTTTCACCTTGCTGTGGATAAGTTCTGGCGAAAGAAAACCTGCCGCCAATGCCGCCATAGGACCCAGGCTACCTATAAAATTACTGATGGCGGTACAAATGGCCGCGATAATTTTATCCTGGCTCTCCGGTTCATTGGCAATTTGCGCGGTTTTTTTGAGCAGGCTAGGAACCTCATTTTCCAACAGATTAATGATGAGCAGGGTGAAAGGCTTGGGTAACAAATCATTTATGGACGATCTCTCCGCAATTGCCGTATCGATTTTAGCATCGATGTATCTCTGCAACCACTGCTCCGTATCGCGGTTTGTCAGGGTATTGCTTAACAGGGTTTCGACGAAGGATAAGAGTTGGGCGCGACCCGCCTCCGGAACAACCTCGTGCACAGGTTTCTGGAGAAATACCTCCAGGTGGTCAGCGATGATTTGGGCTAAACTTGCAGCAAAGGTCTCGCTAGCCAGATAGTTGTGGAGAATTTTCAGGCTACGCCAACGCAGAATTTTGAGGCCGGCCTCAAAATAGGAACGAAAGTGCCGGGGAATTATAGTGCCAATGGGGCCTAAATCCCGCAGCAGCAGATTCTCCACCTTGAGATTTATGACATTCGCCAGTTGAGTTTTGAAGGCCGCGCCATGCAGCGCCTTACTGATATCCTGGCCGGTGAGCAAATGCCTGCCTACCATGCGGCCAATATTTTTAGCCAGATCATGGCGTTTGGAGGGAATAACTCCAGGGGTCATTGGCAGACGACAGCCAAATAAACGCCAGGGCCGCAAGGGGCGGAACAACATACGAATAGCCACATAATTGGTCATATAGCCGATAAAGGCTCCTACCAACGGCGGCGCAAGATATATAATAAATGGGTGCATGAGCAATTTTGTAATTTAAAAGGTGAAAGTACAGGATTTAAAAATCAGGTATGTTATTTACGCAACATTTTGCCAAGCGTTTGATCAATAGCCAGAGCCTGTTCCATTCTGGCCTGGATAAAGTCAGTGGGGAAATAGGCCCGATTTTCCTCAATTGTAGCGCGGAGCCTGGTAATATCACGGTTTTGGGACATCTCCAGAACAGCGATAAAATTTTGCTGAAATGACCGCAATATCTTATTACCCTCACCGCCGGCAGTGAGTATCTCCGCGTAGGTATTTGGATTCTGGGCATGTATTCTCGCCATGGCCAGAATCCCGTACAAAGATGTAAGGGTGGCGTGACTGGCAATATCTTCCGGATCAATAAGGTTGTCCTTCAAGGTCATGGCCAGGGCCATGGATATGCCGGTGGGCAGTTTCTGACTGACCCCCATGAGCAGGTCATGCCCGGTGGGGCTGTCCTGGTAAATATCGGCGCCATGCTTATAGAGAAACGCCTCAAACTCCCCGCATAACAGGCCGCTGCGCTCAGTGCGTACCACCACGGCATTCTTGTCCTTCATGGAAACGGTCTGCGGCCCCCAAAGATTATGAACAAGCATAACCTCAACACCTTCACCGGTGTATTTGAGGGAGGCCTTGATGGTATCCTCCGCCTCCCCGGCCAGGATAATCAGGGCCTGACCTTGACGCAATAATGGGCCATATTGTTCGACAGCGGCAACAGTAGCACTAATCGGTACACAGATAATCACGACATCCACCTGTGCCGCCATGTCGGCAGGCCGTAACTCGGTAGTGCGGCCGCATACTAGCGTTTGATAGCCTTCATTGGTCAATTTATCGGCAAACCAGCGGCTCATGGCTCCAGAACCAATGAAACCAATGGATTTTATAAATTTGGTACGCATATCAACCCTGGGATAGGAACCAAGGGTTTTGATGGCGTGAGGTTCCTGGATTATTGAGTTTTCCAGGTGCGCCAAAACATCTTCCAGAGCGGGGTCATCACGGTGGCCCTCTGCCTCAA
Source organism: Deltaproteobacteria bacterium (assembly GCA_013151175.1). Classification (GTDB taxonomy): domain Bacteria; phylum Desulfobacterota; class Desulfobulbia; order Desulfobulbales; family VMSU01; genus JAADIV01. The sequence continues at coordinate 5,987 of JAADIV010000004.1, forward strand.
TATATATCTTCAGTTTCTGGGTTTTGACATCATTTTCTGATTGCAGATCGAGAATATTTATACCACGGCGGGAAAACTCCCCCAATATATCGTAGAGCAAGCCCACCCGGTCATTTAAGGGGATGGAAATAATGGCGGTGGCATCATAGCCGGTGGGTACAGTCATCTCCGGCCCGATAATGGCAAATCTCGTGCGGTTGTGGGGCGCAACATCGCGCTGGCGAATGACAAAACCATTGGCTTTCAATGTGTCTTCCGTCTCAATAACACCGTAATCACTACGGCCCTTTTCTTTTATATCGCGGACTGCGGCACTGAAATCGGGCACCACCATTCGGGAGGCATGGGAATAATTGGCCTTGATGAATTCATCACATTGTTTAAAAATCGGCATGGTGCCAATGATAATACGGATGGTTCCCCGCTCTTCCAGGGTACCCAGAGAAAGCTGGATTGGCAGAACAACATTATCTATCCAATAACCACTTTGCAGGCGCTCAATGACCTGGACGTCCTTGATCTCACCCTCACGGGTATTGTAAATGGGGACTATAGCAAACTCCGCCTCACCGTTCTCAAAGGCCTTTATAACCTGCGAAATATCCGGAAAAAGCTCAATTTGCGCCTGCGGCCAATAATTGCGAGCCGCCTGCCAAGCCTGAGAATATTTGGGGGCGATAGTTGCTATCTTGACCATATTTAAGAGCCGCTATTTATGCCCGTGCTTACAGCCACAACCACAATCATGACCATGGACGGGCATTTGATGACGCATGATATCGCGAAGTTTTTCTTTTATTTCATCGGGCGCAAATTCAAGACAATATAAAATCGCCTTGTCCTGTTCAGGACTTCCCTCTGCCGAGGTCATACAGATCTGCAAGGCCTGTTCAAATGAGCTGAAATCCATTTCCTTATCTCCCCGCGTAAGCACTAATTTTGTTATGATCGCTGGACTATCGGCCGTGACTGCCGGGAAGCTCTGGGGAATTATACTGGAAGAATCCTGGCCGACAGGTGTGGGAAACCAAACAACAGCACCCATTGAACGATGGTGGTCGGGGCGAGAGGATTCGAACCTCCGACCTCCTGCTCCCAAGGCAGGCGCGCTAACCAGGCTGCGCTACGCCCCGACAAAAAATATACACAACAATAATATCGCCGCGTATCTGAAAAGATTCCGAGACTCTGTGTAGATAGCATTATAGGACGATTTACACAAGTAAATTTTTTGTCGCAAAACTATTGACAAAAAGAAAAGAAAACGAGTATAAAGCCCAGACGATGCTGCAAGCCATGGAAGGTTGCTTTCAGCCCCAATTTGTAGCCCTAAATTGCTTTTTCCTCTAAAATCCCAACAACATAGAGGGGAAAGGGTTATCCTCGGTAGCTCAGTTGGTAGAGCAGGTGGCTGTTAACCACCTTGTCGCTGGTTCGAGCCCGGCCCGGGGAGCCAGTTTGTTCGCTAAGGCCGTTTTCTGCGAGAGAAGCGGCCTTTTTTTTTATTCACAGGAGAAGTCGCCAGTCAGTTTGGCCGACGGGCGGTCTTTGTCCTGTTCTGATACCGCCTGCCCCGCTAATAATTTATCCCAATAACCAACCAAACAACTGCTAGACTTACAGCTTATTAACAAAAAGGAATTTATGGATTTTAAGACCTTCAATTTTTGCCCCTCAATTACCGCTGGAATCGAAGCCGCTGGCTATCAAATGCCTACCCCGATTCAGAGAAAAGCAATTCCGGCCATCCTGAAAGGTCAGGACGTCATGGGACTGGCCCAGACTGGCACCGGCAAAACCGCAGCCTTCGTCCTGCCCATTTTAGAACGGCTGAGCAGTAGCGGCCGCCGGGGCTTTGTTCAGGCCCTGATCGTTGCGCCAACCAGAGAGTTGGCCGAGCAGATTAACGAAAATATTTGCCATCTGGGTATGAAAACCGGCATACGGAGCATGTCAATTTATGGTGGAGTCAATATAAAGCCGCAAATCGCCAAATTAGCCCGTGGAGTCGAAATTATCGTTGCCTGCCCAGGACGTCTGCTTGATCATCTCCAACAGAAAACTGTCTCTCTGGCCCGGCTTGAGATCCTGGTTCTTGATGAGGCGGATCATATGTTCGATATGGGATTTTTTCCCGATATCAAGCGGATCATGCAACAACTCCCAAAACAACGCCAAAGTTTGCTTTTTTCGGCCACCATGCCCAAGGAGATTCGCCATCTGGCCCGCGAGGTGCTAGCACAGCCAGTAACAATTCAGATCGGCATCACAGCGCCGGCTGATACCGTTACTCATGCCATCTATCCAGTGGCGCCTCATCTGAAAACCCGGCTGTTGCTCTCCATCCTCAAGGGTACTACAACCGAATCGGTGCTGATTTTTACCCGTACTAAACATCGGGCCAAGCGTATCGGAGAACAATTAGTCAAGAAGGGGCTTAACGCCACCTCAATTCAGGGGAATTTATCGCAGAACAGACGGCAGGAAGCTATCTCCGGGTTTCGTGATGGAACATACCAGATCCTTGTTGCCACGGATATTGCTGCCAGGGGCATTGATGTATCAGGGGTTTCCCATGTGATTAATTATGACATTCCCAACACCCCTGATGCCTATATTCACCGGATTGGCAGAACCGGCCGGGCCACCCATACGGGCGAGGCCTTTACCTTTGTTACAGATGATGATATCGGTATGGTTCGTGCCATTGAACGTGTTCTTGGCGCGCGCATTGAGAGCAAGATAATTGATGATTTTGATTACGATATTCCCGCCCCAAAAAATAATCAAGAATTTGCCAGACCGACCCGCAGGCCGACACCCCGCAACCGCAAGCCGTTTCATAAACACAGCAAGGCGGCAGCCGGAAAATCATCGGGATCAACTTCGCAGGAAGGGGCGAAACGGTCATCTGCCCGTAAAACATCCACAATCTCCAGGCCCCGGCGCGGCGGCAGTTTTCGGCCCAATCGTTCCAGATAACCACCCTTTATGCCCGCCGAAAATTTAATCGTTCTGACCGGCTTCAATATCGCCAAAGGCTTGCCTGACTTCCCCAAGCCTTTGGCGATACCCTTCGCCATCGCCATAATCCAGGAAATATTTATATCGGCTGTGAATGGAGCCAAGCCGCCGGGCGTGTTTAATCGGACACCAATACTGCTCGGTGCGGGCCGCTACTTCCTGGATATAGCCAATTAAGCCATTGAAATAGCTGCAGTAAAAACAGTTTACTTTTTCAATAATATTGAGATATCCCAAGGCCTGCCGATCAATGATGATGTATTGACATCGTTTTACCTTGGGCACGCCATAGATGGGGAAACATATTGCCTGGTAAAGCGTGACAGTGAGATCCATAAGCAGAGCGGGTGGCAGACAGCCCCATATCACCGGCACGGTGAGAATGTTTAGCAGAGGAGCATCGGCAAGATAGTGGTACAGCCTCTTGACAAGCCGGCGGTGGCGGATCTTGACCTCTCGCTCAAAGCGCACCTTGCTGCGGTCAAAACGGTACAGGAACGCCTCCTGTTTTTGGGCCAATTCATTATACAGTTCCCGCTCCAACTCCTTGATTTTGTTGATTAACCGCTCTAGTTTTTCATCCATAATCATTTATCCTCTCATGCATTTTGCACAGACCGGGTATTTGTCTGTCATAAAAAACACGAAACTGGGTACCGATTGAAAAGTACAGCCTCATTGGACGGCAAAGAATAACAAGATTGAGCCCTATGCATATTTATGTCATATCTAGAAAAGTTACCGACAGCTTCCACTCCGCGTGATTTTGAGGGCCTGCTTCCTTGGAATATTGTACCCACCCGAGCTTACTTAACCTTACTATGACTGAATGGTGCAGTCGGTTAGGCGCTTACGTTAATGCGCCTGAAGAGACTCATTTTATACGGGCAAACCGGGGCAAAAACAACTTGATCGAATCCAACGGACAGTGTTAAGATGACCTATGTTTTTTGTTAGCCAGGGGCATACCTTTTATTTAGCGGTACGACAACGATCGTATGCGTAGGGATTTTTTTGTTAAAACGAACTAGCTACGGAATGAGCGGGGTTGCCTCAACAATGTTAGGATCTGATGTTCGTTCCGCATTTCCCGGGAAACATCGGTGATCAGGTTACCCCTGTCCATAGTCATTGTCAACTGGAACACCAAGGATCTGTTGCTCGACTGTCTGGCCTCTGTATTCGCTACGGTTAAGGAGTTATCTTTTGAGGTGATACTAGTGGACAACGCCTCGACTGACGGCAGTGTTGTAGCAGTGCGGTGTCAGTATCCCCTGGTACGCGTGATCCAGAATGACCGCAATCTTGGCTTTGCGGCTGCCAATAACCGCGCCTTTTCTGTGATGCGGGGGCATTATGCCCTGTTGCTCAATACCGACACAATACTAACCGATGGCGCAGTCGCGTCCCTGTTCTGCCATATGGAGGAGAACAAGCAGGTGGCAATGGCCTGCGGTCAGTTGCTTAATCAAGATTCATCCCGTCAGAACTCAATCGCCAACTTCCCTTCGTTTTTGGGGTTGCTTGTCAATGAGAGTTTGCTGCGCCGGATATTTCCCCACAGGTTTCCCGGCAAGAACCGGGAGTACCACCAGCCGTTTGAGGTAGAATCGTGTATCGGTGCCTGCCTGATGGCGCGTAAGGAGGCGATGGATCAGGTGGGCTTGCTCGATGAGTCGTATTTTTTCTTTTTCGAGGAAACCGACTGGGCTTGGCGAATGCGGCAGGCCGGGTGGAAGTCGGTGTTTGTGCCCCAGGCCCGCATATACCACTTGCAGGGGCAGAGTGCCGGTAACAATGTCAAGTCCAGGATTATGTTTTACCGGTCGCGTTACATCTTTTTGCGGCGTTGGCATTCACGGGGCTTCCATCTGTTTGTGATAATTGTAAGTGCCCGTTTGTTTGTTGATTTGATTCTAAATGCCGTTGCAAGCGTTGCTACCCTCGGGCTTAATAAGCGGTTCAGGGGAAAGGCCGCGACGTACGCCCGGCTTGCCTGGTGGCATATCTGCGGTTGCCCTTGAAATACTTTTGGGGCTCCTCGATGTTTCATGTTGAGTCAAAAAAAATTCATAGTTGAAAACCCTACAGCAAAATCAGTAAGCATTTTTCGCATAATCAAAGGAATCAAGAATGGTAAGATACTGGAATCTTATAAGAAATATATCAAATTGGCATCTTCATTTCATGAATAAATTGGGGTTGGTTAAAGATGATCCCCTTTTATTTATTGCAAAAAATAATATAAAGGTTGAAGTGCCTCAAAGATTACACCATGAGTTTAAAGAAATTTTTATGGAAAATGCCTATTCCATAGGGCTGAGAAAAAAAGTAAAAAAGAATGCTACGATTATTGATATTGGTGCAAATGTAGGATTTTTTACAATGTTTGTAGTATCAAAATATCCGAATGCGACAGTTTATTCTTATGAACCAATATATTCAAATTTTGAAACACTCATAAGAAATAAAGAACTTAACAATACCAAAAAAATAACCTGCTTTAATGAAGCTGTATGTGGTCATAATGGTATGATAAAAATTTATTTTGACGACACAGATTCTTTTACGACCTCCGCAACAATCGTCAATAATGACAATTTGCCAGCAATTGAAATTTCTTGCTTAACGCTAGCCGAAGTTTTTAAGAGAAACAATTTAAATAAATGTGACTTACTAAAACTTGATTGTGAAGGGGCTGAATATGATATCCTGTTCAATACTCCAAAAGATATTTTTGATAAAATTGACCAAATGGCTATAGAGGTACATTCCGGTAAAAAGGAAAAAGAAAACCTCTATTTTCTAAAAGAATTTCTCTTAAAATTAAATTTTGAATTATTTCAATTTGCAGACAAGCCACATATGCTATGGGCATATAGAGCCAACAAATAAGGCAGATGATTTAAGCAATACAGGAAATTTATGAGCATTAAGATATCAGTCATTTTAACCGCCTGGCGCAGACCACAGTATCTCGAGGAACAAGTAAAATGTGTATTGAATCAGACTATACGTCCGCAAGAAGTTATTCTCTGGTATAATGCGCCACCTAAGAGGCTTGGAATATTTCAGCGTAAACATCTCATAAGTTTCAAGCATGACAAATATGTGAAAAAAATAGTATGTGATTATAACTTTGGCATCATCCCCAGATTTACACTTGCATCGTGTCTGGAAAGCGAATATGTGTGTATTTTTGATGATGATACTATGCCTGGAGAACGCTGGTTTGAAAATTGCCTGAATCACGTTGACAAAGAGCAGGTTTTATGCGGCACGATAGGCCTGAGATATCTTTCGAAAACAAAATTACAGACAGAAAGTCCTCGTATGGGCTGGGAGGGGAAAAATGATAATCTTGAATTTGTTGATTTGGTTGGTCACAGTTGGTTTTTCCGTAGAGAATGGGCAAGATATTTCTGGGATGAAGACCCTATTTCCTATACCTTTGGAGAAGATATCCACTTCTGTGCGATGTTGCAGCGACACGGGATCCGCTCGGCATGTCCGCCACATCCCCGTAGTGACAAATCTCTGTGGGGGTCGCTAAAACCGGAACGTGGCGTGGATAAAGTAGCCATAAGTTGCAGTTCAGATAAATCAATGGAATTCTGGCGAGTGGTTAAACATGAAATGGATAGAGGATATAAACCAATTTTATTATGATTCTTGTTGCATATGGCACACGACCTGAAATTATTAAGCAGTTTCCCATCATCAATGAGCTCAAATCCCGGCATTTGATGTTCAAAACATTGTTTACGGGACAACAACTTGATCTTTATGAAGATGTAAAGGATCTGGTTCCGGAACCTGACTTCAGCTTTTCTGAATATTTTTCCGGAGATGGTAAACATAATACATTGGGTATGAGTTTTGCTAAAATTTGTACAGCTGCTGAAAAGCTGTTTAATGAGCATAATTTTGATATTATTATCATCCAGGGGGATACAACAACCGCCCTGGCATTGGCTCAAATGGCCTTTTATAATAGAATAAAAATAGCCCATGTGGAAGCAGGTTTACGAACCTTTGATATAGAAAATCCTTATCCCGAAGAATTGAACCGCACACTGATAACGCAATTTGCTTGTCTCCATTTCGCCCCAACCATACAAGCCCGTAAAAATCTCCTTAATTTGGGGGCAAAAAATGTGCATCTTGTGGGAAATACGATTGTGGACGCAGTTAATTATTTTAAAGCATCTTTTGGTTTATGTGAAAAAAAATCAAATAAAATTCTGGTTACACTTCACCGCAGGGAAAATCATAAAATCATGGGCCAAATTTTTGATGAATTGCAATTGGTGGCCGAGCAAAATCCCGAACTTGAATTAATTTTTCCAATACATCCAAACCCGGAAGTTAGAAAGCATAAAACCAGACTTAAGGCTGAAAATATCCGGGTTATACTTCCCGTCACCTATCCGGAAATGCTTAGATTAATAAACCAAGCATTGTTTATAATCTCAGATAGCGGTGGTATTCAAGAGGAGGCAACCTGTTTCAATAAAAAAATTGTCGTTGTAAGGGAAAACACTGAACGACCCGAAACCATAGAAATGGGTTTGGGCAAACTATCGGGGGGAAACATACATGATTTTATAGAATGGGCCAAAATACCTCCTGCACAAATCAATAAATCTCCATACGGAAATGGAGATGCCGCTAAAAAAATAGCTCACATTCTGGAATCTTTCATATCAGCCGAAAAGTAGCTAGTGCTTTCGCTCATGTACGCATACACGATTAGTATTCATTAATG
>JAADIV010000196.1 GCA_013151175.1 Deltaproteobacteria bacterium
GGCTCAAGAGATCAAAATTTTCATTGTCACAGGCCACGCAGGGGGCGTTTTCAAAGGAAAATATATCCAGATGGCGGCCACCTCTCAGGGTGAGCATATCTAAAAGACGCTGGCGCAGTTTCGCCATGGCGGCGGAATGAGAGAATTGTTCAAGCTGACGGCAGACCGCGGCTATGAGCAATAATTGTTGATGGTCAAACCAGAAAGAGGGAAGCTCAAAACTTTGATCGGTGAGATAATAACCTTCAAGATTCTGATCGTACTCAAGCGGAGCGGCAAGACGGTCGCGCAGAAAGGCTATATCCCGCTTGTCCCGTTTGAATGTGCTTTCTGAAACTTCAAAACATGCCATAAAATCGGCACGGCATGGATAACACTGGGCCTTCAGCTGCTCATACAGCCATGTTATCCGCTCGTATCCAGTCATGGATTCAGCCTATATTTCTGGGAGTTTTATGTCAAGTTAATTGCAAGGGTAATCCGGAACACAAGCTCGGAGTAGGCCGAACACCTCGTTTGTGACAGGGGCAAGATGAGAAGAAGGGATTTTGCTGCTCTCGCATTTTGAGGGTATTGCGAGACGGGCAGGTGGAGACTTCGAGAAATTTCCTCAAAAGTTTAGAGTGACAGCGAAAGCTGCCTATCAGCCGCCAAGAACTCGGTCAAGTATATTATCATCGATCTTATCGGTGATTTCCACCCGGCCAATTGCGGTGGGCAGGACAAAAAACACCTTGCCGCCCACTGTCTTTTTATCGGTCTGCAGATATTCCTTGAGTTTGGCGGCCGCCGCATTTTCAGGAATGGCAACAGGCAGACCAAAATCGGCAATAAGGCGCACTACCCGCGCGGACGATGCCTGGTTGAATATACCCTTATCTACTGCCAGGCGGCAGGCGGCCGCCATACCGATGGCCACTGACATACCGTGCGCCAATTGATAACTTGAATCCGCCTCCACGGCATGGCCGATGGTGTGGCCAAAATTCAATATCCTCCTTAGATCTGATTCCCGTTCATCTTTCTCAACTACCGCCGCCTTAATGGCACAGCAAGACTCGATTACCGTCTCGATGACAGGCAAATCCAGATTCAGAATTTTTTGCCGATTACCCTCCAAAAATTCAAAAAAATCACGATCATATATCACCCCGTATTTGATTACCTCGGCCAATCCGTTCAGCAGCTCCGCCGCCGGCAGACTTTGCAGTACCAGGCTATCAATATAAACCGCCTTGGGCTGATAAAAGGCCCCAAGTAAATTTTTACCCTCTGGAATATCCACCCCGGTCTTGCCCCCCACCGAACTGTCAACTTGCGCCAACAGACTGGTAGGAACCTGGACGAAAGGCACGCCCCTCATAAACGAGGCCGCCAGAAAACCGGTAATATCGCCGGTCACTCCACCGCCCAGGGCCAATAAACCATCGCCCCGATCCATGCCAAACTGTGCCAGGCGGCTAGCCAATGCTCCAATTGTACTTAGCACCTTACTTTGTTCTCCGGCGGGAAAGGTCAATATTTCTGTATCATAGCCTGCCTGTTTTAGACTGGCCAATAATTGCCGGCCATATAAATCAGCTACTGTGCTGTCCGCAATGACAAAAAACCGTTTGGCGAATTTTCGCTGTTTCAGATCCGCGCCAATGTTGGCCAATATGCCGTTTTTAATGATAATTGGATATGATCTAGCCCCAAGGCCAACCTGTAAACTTTTCACTATCTAAACACCTTCTGTCTGAGTTTTAGGCTTTTTATCTGCTCTGCCGCCAATAAAAAAAAGGGGGCTGCCCTAATGAAAGAGCGCCCCCCTTTTAACAACAAAACCATGGTTTCGCTGTGTAGTAACTACAAAAAAAAGCAATTACATAGCAGATCCGGAAGCGGCTTTCTGCATTTTGACCTCAACCTTCTCGGTGAGACCGGCATAATACTCGCGCAGGATGTCTAAAACCTCTTCACGACCAAAATGATCGGGGATGTCAGTACCTTCAGACAAGGCCTTACGCAATTTGGTACCGGAAAGGATAACCCGGTCTTCCTTCTTGTGCGGACAGGTGCGCAGTGATGACATACCATCGCACTTGAAGCAATAGAACGTCCAGTCGATTTTCAGAGGCTCACAGAGCAGAGCCTTGCCCTCTTCGGTCGGGTGAGGAATTTGGTCAAATATTTCCTGAGCCTCAAAGAGACCGTAGAAGTCACCGACACCGGCGTGGTCACGGCCGATAATCATCTTGTTAATCCCATAATTCTGGCGGAAAGTGGCGTGGAGCAGAGCCTCACGGGGGCCGGCGTAACGCATATCCAACGGATAACCAGCCTGAACAACATTATCGTTGACAAAATAGTTGTCAACGAGGCAATCAATGGCCTTAACCCGTATATCGGCGGGGATATCACCGGGCTTCAGATTACCAATCAGGGAATGAATCATCACCCCATCACATACCTCAACAGCAATTTTGCAGAGATACTCGTGGGAACGATGCATGGGGTTACGAAGCTGCAGGGCGGCAACATCCTTCCAACCGCGTTCCTCAAAGATGGCCCGGGTCTCAGCCGGAGTCAGATAAACGCCCTTGTACTCGGCGGGATATTCACCCTCAGAGAGAACCTTAACCGTGCCGGCCAGATTAACAGCCTTCTGATTCAGAACCATGATAACACCGGGATGATCCTCCGGGGCGATCTTCCAGAAGTTATCACCCTCAGACTCCTCGCCCTTACCCTTAAAAACTTTCTCGCATTCCCATTTCTTATCAGCTTCGGTCATCTCAAATTTCTCGCTGACCTTCATGGTAGCGTAAACAGTGCCTTCATGCTCCAGGGCAATTTCATCACCGACATTAACGGCATCGGCATCGGCCTTGTCACAATCCATAGTAACAGGAACCGGCCAGAATGTGCCATCGGCCATGGTAAAATTCTCACAAACACCCTTCCAGTCAGCCTTGGTCATGAAACCATCCAAGGGGCTGAATCCGCCGGTACCCATCATAATCAGGTCACCTTTGGCGCGGCTGCTGATCTGAATCTTCTTCAGACCGGCGGCTTTGGCCTTCTCGGCCTCTAATTCACTATCATGTAACAGACAACATACCAAACCCTTGCCACCATGTGGCGCAACTAACTTCGTCATTTGCTTCAATCTCCTTGTAGAATCAATTAAAATTTAATAAATATTAAAACTAGCGCCTATCAACAACGATGGCGCCTAATCTTCAGAATACCCAAAATCCGCATAGTTATACAAACAGGTGAACATATAACGCTATGCGGAATTGTCAAGCAAAAAACCCAAAAGCGCTAGTTTGATGATGCCCCGGCAGTCAGGAGGCCAGATAAGCCTTTATGCTCCCGGCAATGGCTTCAATAATTCCCAGGAAGGCCGCTTCATCCCGCTCAAGCATAGTCACCCGGATGCCGGGCAGATCTGTGGCAAAGGAGGTAAGCGGCACGGTGCAGATGCCGGTGGAACCAAGGAGATAATAAACAAAGCGTTTATCGAGAGACACGCCGGGGTTATTGACCAGATTCTCTACCTGGCGGCGAACCTCCGGGTTGGCGATGGGAAGGGTCTGTCTGTCCGTTAACCGCCCATCCTCAAAGGCAATACTTAAATAAAAGGCGCCATTGGTACGATTAAACAAAATTCCATCAACATGACGCAGGCATTCATAAGAGATATTTGAGTATCTTTCATAACGGCTTATGCGCTCATGCAGATACGCATGATATTGGGGATGGCTGGTAAGTTTTGGCAGGACAAGCTGCGGCAGGGTTGTTGAACAGACCTCTAACATTTTTGCGTTTAAAATCGAGTTGATATACTGCTCAAACATGGGACTTTTATGGCCGTTATACACCTCAATCCAGCCGCATCTGCCGCCTGGCCAGGGCATTTCTTTGGACAAGCCGCGCATGGCAATAGCCGGCACATCCCCGATGAGATCGGAGATTGGCAGGGTACTGTAACCATTGTAAACGATATTTAGATACACCTCATCACAGACTACGAAGAGGTCGTATTTGCGGGCCAAGGCGACCATGCCTCGCAGGGTTTCTTCGGGATATACCGCCCCGGTGGGGTTATCTGGATTAATTATCAATATACCCGCTACAGCCGGATTGTATTTTATGCGCTTTTCAAGGTCGTCAAGATCGGGATACCACATATTACTGGGATCAAGCCTGTAGGTAACCGGGCGGTCACCGGCATGCGCTGCCTCTGCCGATGAATGGGTGGTATAGCTGGGAGAGGGCACGACTACCCTGGCGTTACGCTTCAACATCCCATATATCTTGCTGATGGCATCTCCCAGGCCGTTAAAAAAGAGGATGTCATCTGGGGTAATCTGCGCTCCGCCCCGTTGGTTGGTTTTCTCCACCAGATACTCCCTGGTGGCTAATATCCCGCGGGTAGGTGAGTAGCCATAGGAGGCATCCTCCTGGGCCAGATCAGAGACTAGGTTCTTCATCCATTGCGGGATAAGTTCACCCTTGGCTACCGGATCACCTATATTTTCCCAATGAACGTCAACTCCCAGCTTTTGCAGATTCTTACCGACAGTGACAATATTACGAATTTCGTAAGTCAACTCCCCGGCGCCAATATGAACAATATCCGTGCGCATGACAATACCTCAGCAGTTTTTAAGATTTAACCGGAGATTATGATTTTACCGACTGGCTTTGTCAAGGATTTTGCGGAAGTTAGGCGATAATATTCAGCCGCTGAGAGTTGCCGGGTTGGTTGGGAGTCTGCGCGCCATAGCCGCGCAGACGGTTATGGACGTTGAGACGGGGGGAGTCTGGTCGGCCACCGATGGCGGTGGCTTGGCTGTAGATTGCACTTGGAGTCGTATTTGCGGTGCCGGCAGCTGCTGAGACATTGCGGCCCGCTAGCCTACCGGCAGATTGAACCTGGCTGCCAAGTTGGGCCAATTCCTGGGCCGCCTTGGCAATTTGCACAGAGGCCTGGGCCGCCACTAGTTGATCCTGTCCGGAAGGATCGGCTGGTGCCAGGGCGGCCTGCCGAACCACCCGCATCTTGGCCATGGTCGCCTCTGGAGTTCCTGCCGGAGAGGTGTCGATGTGCACCTCTCCACCCACAGCGTAACTTCTGCCATCCGGCCCGCGCTTATAGGTGTATGAGGCTCCGCCCCTGGCATATCCACCGGCCGCTGATAAATGGGCCATTTCGTGGGTACGCACAGCCTGATTTATATGCCGTAATTGCGCCAGAAGTTCCACCTCTGAGCTGTTTAGAGGTTTACCTTGAATATCTTTGGGATCAAGAGAGTCAGGTCGATGGGCCTCCTTCCCCGGCCCGGAAACAGTGGCCGTATTATCGCCGGCAGTCGACCCTTGGGCCGCTTTACCGGAATCTCCAGGAGAGGTACTCTGCCTCAGAGCCGAACCGGACGCCGCTGCCCGTGTATAACCATACGAAATTACGTGGTTTTTGTCATCGACACTCCGAACAAAAGAATCAACGACCGGCGCGGAGGAAGACGATGCCCTGGCAGGACGGTTGGGAATAAACCCCCGAACCGATGGTGTGATATTGGAGATTATGGAATTTATGTTCATAAGCGCCACAAACACAAGAAGTTAAAAACCCGTCATGGTGCTTGTCGGCAGAACATCATAAAAACTTGATTTTTTTATTACGAAAATCTTTCGTCACAAACCTTCCTGTCTCCAATTGCAACAAAACGACGTTGTTTCGGGCCGATATAAAGTTGGCGCGGCCGGCCAATCCGCCAATTCTCATCATCCCACATCTCTTTCCAGTGGGCAATCCAACCCGGCAGCCGGCCCAGGGCAAACATCACGGTAAACATATCGTTGGGAATACCTATGGATTTGTAGATAATGCCGCTGTAAAAGTCCACATTGGGGTAGAGGTGACGCTCGACAAAATAATCATCACGCAGAGCTACCTCTTCAATTTCTTTGGCAAGATCCAATAATGGGTTGGAAAGATTCAGGGTTTGCAGCACTTCATCACATAATTTTTTCAGAATCCGGCTGCGTGGGTCGTGGTTTTTGTACACCCGATGGCCAAAACCGACCAACCGGAATGAGTCGTTGGGATCCTTGGCCTTATCAATATATTTTTTGTAATTACCGCCCTCTAGATGAATGCGTTCCAACATATCCATAACTGCCTGGTTGGCGCCGCCGTGCAGCGGGCCCCATAGGGCGCTGATCCCTGCCGAGATGGAGGCATAAAGGTTTACATGGGCGCTGCCGACCAGGCGCACCGTAGAGGTTGAACAGTTTTGTTCATGATCGGCGTGCAGGATAAGCAGTTTATCCAGGGCATTGACAATCACTGGGTTAACCTCATAGGGAGACACTGGCAGATCAAACATCATATTCAAAAAATTAGCACAATAAGAGTAATCAGGCCGGGGGTATGTCAGGGGCTGTCCCAATGATTTTTTATATGAAAAGGCCGCAATTGTCCGCACCTTGGAAAGCAGGCGAGCCGCCATCTTATCAATCTGCTCCAAGGGATTATTGATCATCTCCGGATAAAATGCCGACAGGGTATTGACCATTGATGACAGGATGGACATGGGTGGTGAGCCGGCCGGGAATCGGTCAAAGAAATGAACCATGTCCTCGTGCATCAAGGCATATTTGTTCATCATGCCCTTGAAGTTGCGCAATTCGTTCTCTGTGGGCAGACAGCCGTTAATCAGGAGATAGGATACCTCTACAAAGCTGCATTCAGCCGCCAGTGTCTCAATGGGATATCCCCGGTAGTTCAGCGTCCCCTGTTTACCATCCAGATATGTAATGGCGCTAGCACAGGAGCCGGTGTTCATATAGCCGTAATCCAGAGTAACGCAGCCGGTACGTTGGCGCAGTGAGCTGATGTCAATCGCCTTGTCCCCGAAAGTGCTTTCCAGTACGGGTAACTCGTAAGTTTCCCCATCAATGGTTAATTTCGCTTTTTCAGCCATTACTCTCTTTTTTAAATCCATGGGCACAACCTCTGCAATAATTCGATTTTACTGAATTTTATCCAATACCGCTGGTGGGGCAAATTCCCCCCTTGCGATTGTTTGGTCAATGAGTTAAAAAGCCCCCTGTATGTTCGTTGTGACAGGTAGTATGAACGGGGGTACGACCTAACTTGTTCAGCATTAACTCCCCACTATAGCCCAAAAGCCTATTTTTTTCAATGACCACTAAGAAAACCCTGCAAAATCGGCTAAATACATTTAAAAAGCAGGTCACCATTTACCCTGTGTCGTGTGAGAGGCTAGCCAATGGCCGCTCTGATTATGAGTGGTTGGAGGCAGTGCTTGCGGGCGGCGCCAAAATTGTTCAGCTCCGTGACAAGGAATCGGATGACCGCAGGCTCTACAGCAAGGCGGTGATATTCCGGGAAAAGACCAGTCGGGCCGGTTGTCTGCTTATCATAAACAACCGCTTGGACATTGCTCTGGCTGTGGATGCGGACGGTGTCCATTTGGGCAATAGCGATTTGCCCGCAGCAGAGGCTCGCCGCCTGGCTCCAGATATAATCATAGGCGTCTCGGCTAACACCGAGGCGCAGGCGGCATCCGCCGCTAGCCGTGGCGCCTCATATTTTAATATAGGCCCAATTTACCCCACCAAGACCAAGGAAGGCCTGACGGACTTTTTAGGCTTGGCGGCCATTGCCAGATTTTCCGCCCGTTCAGAGCTGCCATTCACGGTAATGGGCGGTATTAAATTCAGACATATCGAGCAATTAACCGGCCTGGGCGTCCGGCGGATAGCAGTGGTTACCGCCATCAGTCAGGCGCCGGATATTGCTGCCGAAACAAAGAAATGGTACGAAAAAATACATGAATCTTGCTGAAAAAGAAGAAGAAATTTTCCTGCTGATGAAATATGCTGCCGCAGGGGAGGATCTGCCCGCCGCCAGAGATCTGGTTGCCCGGCATAAAAACGACCATATATCCCTAAATATTTTTCACGAGTTCTATAGCTATTTGCCGGAGGCCCAAAACGATGTCATCAGAGCCTTGAGGCTCCTGTGGAAACGGGAAGGTAATTTCCTCATCGCGGTTACCACGACCATTGACAATTATTTATATATTACTAGCCATGAGGGCAGTGAATATTTGGGTAGACATGAGGACGGTATCTGGGACAAAGAGGTACTTGAGCTATTTGATCTCGATCACGGGACAGCCCTGGAGAAATTTAAAGATCTAAACTCATTCCCCCTCTATGTTCCGGCCAATATGGATCTTCGCCTTTGTCCTGTCTGCGCGACTGACCATGGCGACCTGCACCGTTTAGGATGCCCGGTTGAGATTTGCCCCTGGTGCGGCGGCCAATTGGCCAAGTGCAACTGCCGCTTCGAGCAGACCGGCAAAGAGGTTTTAAAAAATGAGGCTCAATTAAAAACATTCATCGCCAGGCTAAACACCAAGGGCCGAATTCCCTTTAATGCCACCGAGCAAAGCCTGACTCTGGGATAGCGGCACGCAAACGCCGGTAACGCCGCCGTCCCCCTGCTATTTTATCTCATTCAGGTATTTAAAAAACTGCGAATCAGAGGAAACAACCAGCCTGGAATTACTCCCCAGGGTCTTCTTGTAGCTTTGCAGAGTGCTATAGAAGGCATAAAAATCCGGATCCTGGTTGTAGGCCTTGGCATAAATTTTGACCGCCTTGGCATCAGCCTCACCCTTGATTTTTTCCGCCTTCCGGTTGGCGGCAGAGGTTATTGTCTTTAATTCCCGCTGCACCTTACCCAGGATTTCCGCCTTTTGCCCCTCTCCTGTAGAACGCTTCTTCGCCGCAATGCGCTTCCGTTCAGAGATCATCCGGTCGTAAACCTTGCGCCGTACCGACTCAATATAATTAACCCTTTTAAACATGACATCCACAACCTCAATGCCATATCTGGGGGTGGCTTTGGAGACTATATCCCGAATTTTGGTCTCCATGCCATCTCGGCCCAGGGTAATTTTTTCCCCGCCGCCTTCCGCTATATCCACACTATCACGCTGCGGCTTCCAACCCGAACTTCTGATTATCTCCACAAGATTATTTTTGTTGACCAGATCCCGCACGGTGGAGCCAATAATGTCGTCCAGTACGCCTTGAGCTCGGCTGATATTGTTAACCGCCTGTAAAAAGACCAAGGCGTTTGAGATCCGCCAGCGGGCCGAAACATCCACGTAAACAAAGGTTTTATCCTTGGTGGGAACCTGGTTCGGATCGCCGTCCCAAATGAGAATCTTTTTATCAAAATACTGCACATTTTGGATAAAAGGGGTCTTAAAATGGAGACCGGCATTGGTAACTGGCTGCCCCACCGGGGCACCGAATTGAGTTACCACGGCCTGTTCACCTTCCGGCAGGGTATAAAACCCGTCCCAGGCTGTTATAGCCAGTCCCAGAAGCACAATAACAGCAAATCCCTTAATTAACTTATTCACAACCATCACCTCAAACTTAGTGGTATCGCTTTTATACGACGGTGGTATCGCTTTTATACGATTTCCGGCTCTATTCGGAGATCATATCCCGCTTTACTTACTGCCCTGCATCGTCTTGCCAATGTCCATGAACGGTAAGACCGCCCGTTGCTTACTGTCAATCACATACACGGATTTCACCTTCGGTAGAATCTCCTGCATGGTTTCAAGATACATTCGTCTTCTGGTAACTTGTTTAGCCAACCTATACTGCTTGAGGATATCCGTGAAACGGGCCGCCTCACCCTGAGCCAGGTTAGTCCGCTGAATCGCGTAGCCATGGGCTTCCTCCAGAATCTGTTTCGCCTGACCCTTGGCTTTGGGAATAACCTTGTTATAAGTGGCCTCGGCCTCATTGACCAGACGTTTCATATCCTGATCTGCCTCATTGACCTCATTGAAGGCCGGCTTTACTGCGTCAGGCGGATTAACGTCCTGAAGCTTAACCGTGACAATCTTAATACCGCTCTGGTATTTATTCATGACCTGTTGGAGCTGGCGGGCCGTTGCTGATTCAATCACATCCCGATTACTCAGGGCATAATCAAAATCCTGATTGCCGACTACCTGCCGCAGGGCCTTCTCGGAGACATCACGCACAGCCTGGTCGACATTTCTGACCTTAAAGAGGAAGTTAACCGGATCACGCACTTTATACTGAACGATCCAGGCTATATCGATGACATTTTTGTCACCGGTGAGCATTAAAGACTCGTTTTGATAGCCGCGCTTTTCAAAAATCGTCTTCTGACCGGGTACCCTGGTGCGAAAACCAAATTCCTGCTTGCGGATCGTCTTAACATCAACCTTGTACAGGGTATCTAGCAGCGGTAGTTTAAAATTAAGCCCAGGATTGGTAACGGCATGGAATTTACCAAAACGCAGCACTACCCCTTTTTCCCCCGGCAAGATGGTATAAAAAGACGCGGACACAAGATTAATCAGGACAAAAACCCCGACAATAAGCAGAACCTTGCCCATGGTAAATTTAAAGCCCTCAGGCATTTTGCCGGTATCCCCTGACTGGCTGTTACCACGAGGCGGTTTACTGCCGCCCTCAAAACTATTCTTTATTTTTTGCAACAGAGCAGCAATTAGATCTTCCGGTGAAGATGGCTTCTTACGGCCCCACTGTGGTTGTTGATTATCACTCATTGTCTTTCCTTTTGGCGGATAATATCCACCTCTATCATAAATGTTTCGTAACTATTCATATGTAACCGTAAAAGTTCATGGTCTCAACGCTACTATCATACCCGACCATCACATATTTAAGCAACCTTTTCAAGCTATTTATCGTAAAGCCAGGTGCCAGGCGGCCAACACCACAATTATGGTCAACAGGGCCAACGCCCCCTGCCGCCGGTGCCAGGAAGGTAACGGGTGCCAATCCAATAATTTACGGCATAATAAACCCGCCAGGAGGCCGACCGCTATTCCCCATAAATGCGCTCCGAGATCGGTTCGTTCACCGCCGGCACCAAACATAGCCAGGAGACCCGCAGCCGCACCCAGTGGCAAAAGAACCCCTTGCAGGCCGCTGTCCCGTTGCAGCACCCGCAATCCTGCCAACACCCCAATCATACCAAAAACGGCCGTGGAAAACCCCACTGATTGATGGCCGCCGCCATGCATATAGGCATTTAGCCAATTACCCGCCGCTCCGGTTACCAAAGCCAGAAGCAGGGCGGCTCCAGCCCCGGTTTCCAACCCCAAATAGTAGAGAACTAAAGCGCCAAGAGTGATATTACCCAGGAGATGATTGATACTGGCATGCAGGGTCAGGCCGGTAATTATCCGCCACCACTGCCCACCGGCCAGTATGGCCTGGCTATCGATCATCCCCTTTTGAAACCACGGATTAGCATGAGTCCATGGCCCGGTGAGGCTGTAAAAACAAGCTAGCCCGCTAGCGGTAAGCAAGGCCATACGGCCGGCCCCACGCGTCACGGGGGGCCGGGCCGGGCTAGGAGGCGGCCAGTTGGAATTTTCCTCTTCGAAGGCCGCAATTTCCCGGCAGGCAGACTCATAATCATCTGTTGAGACCAGGATACTCCAACCGCTGTCAATTTTTTCCAACCGATGATCTATACCGACAGAGAACAGGACAAGCGACCAAAGTTCCATATACGCGTAATCATCGCCAACCGCTGCCTGCCGCATCAATTTATCTACCCCACAGGTAACTATTCAGCGTGATGCCTAAAAGTAACGATTGTCGCTAGCCTGGATTTTTCCTTTCATTTTTTCGCCTCAAAACAGGGTCAAATATTGCAAGGTCTTGAGTGATATAATACTATTATTTCATCACGCTAGGTTATTTTTCGGGGTCGACTAATTATTATCTGAGTCTGTGGCCTGAAACAACAAAACCCGCCTTGGGGGAACAAGGCGGGTTTGTTGTTTTGGAAAGGAGATTAAGAATTTTCGTTCTTGCTTATTTAATAAAGCAACCTCCGTGCCAATCCGCCGAAAAATTATATTTTAATAAAAAATAACTGGTTTTCTCCGTATTAACAAGGGGTTAATGCTACCGGTTATATTGTTCGTCACCCATCTGGATAATTATTTGTTCAGGACGGGTAAACTCGATGGGCATATATGAAACTTTTTAGTAAATACAAGTAGTTACCGGTACAAAGAATAATACCAACGCCGATTGGCGTTGGTATTATTCTAGGGTCTAAGGCCGTGTCTCTCCCGAAACGGCCGGCAGGTGGCAGATTCTGCTAAAGGTGTTAAAATTTGTACTTTGGCCTAAATGGCAATGATAAGTATAAAAAATTGTACTATTCGGCAAGATGGGGAAAGGCTTTGTCTATATCGTTGTTCCATTGGGCAATGGTATCTTTATTCTGTTCCAGCAGCGAGGCTGGGTCGCCCTCTATGGCTATGGTCTCAATGGTGTCGCCCTGGGCGATGTTGTTTACCACCTCCTGGTCACTGTCATCTATGACAGCGCCGAAGATGGTGTGGTGGTTATCAAGCCAGGGGGTGGGGACATGAGTAACGAAGAATTGACTGCCGTTGGTACCTGGCCCGGCATTGGCCATGGACAATATGCCCGGTCTATCGTGGTGCAGATCATCAGCAAACTCATCCGCAAAATTATAGCCTGGCCCGCCTGTACCGGAGCCGTAGGGACAACCACCCTGAATCATAAAGTCGGCAAGCACTCGGTGAAAAGTAAGACCGTCATAATAATTACGTTGACAGAGGTTAACAAAGTTGGCTACCGTCATTGGTGCTTGTTCGGCAAAGAGATGCAGGTTTATCTCCCCTTTGCTAGTAGTAATTATTGCTTTTAACTCACATGTTTCAGACATCTTTTCTCCTTAATTAGTTCTCATTTGCCAAACGCCGCATGGACAGGTGTCGGCGCAGAAACCGCAGGCAATACATTTATTATCGTCCGAGATGTACTCATAACTATCGACTTCGGGAAGCTCCCGCCGGCTGATGGCGTTTGTCGGGCAAATCGTCTCGCAGAGATGACAGTCCCGGCATGAGCCGCAGCTAAGGCAGCGGTCGGCCTCTTCGTTTTGATTGGCACCGCCGGCAGGTTCCGGAGAGTAATGCTCCAGGGTCAGGTTTTTAAGGGAGACTACGGGTTTAGTGAAGGGCTGCCATTCCCGGCCTTCCAGTTCTGCGGTTATGGCCTCGGCGGCTGTCTTGCCGGCTCCCAGAGCGCTAGTGGCCAGTCCCGGTCTTTCAACATCGCCAACGGCAAAGACCTTGGTATCTGAGGTGCGGCCAGCCTTATCTGTTTTCAACCAACTGGCACCGCCTACTTTCAGGCACTCAATATTGTCTGGCAGGAAACCAAGCTTGGGGACATCACCGATGGAAATAATGACGGTCTGGGCGGGAATAAAACTGCCATCGTTAGCGGCTAATCCCTCGTCTGTAACCTCCTTGGTCATTATCGGCCATTTAAAAACAGCACCCAGGGCCTCAGCGGTTTCTTTTTCCTTGCCAAAGGCCAGGGGCTTTTGAATATCAACCAGGGTGACCTGTTCGGCGCCCAGACGATATGCCTCGCAGGCTACGTCACAGCCTACATTGCCGGCACCGATAATCACCACCTGCTTTCCCGGCTTCAGGGGTTTATCGCTTTTGCCGGCCTTTAAAAAGTCCAGGGCGGCGACGACCTTTTCATGGCCGGGGAAGGGGATGCGGCGCGGTTCATGGGTTCCCACGGCCACAATCACATAGTCAAAGTCCTTTTGTAATTTAGCAAATTCTGCCGGGTTCATATCAACGCCGAAGTGGACTTCGACATTATCCATATTGGTGAAACGTTCTATCTCTTGCTGCCAGGTGGCCATGGGCAGGCGTTCCCAGGGAATTACCTGGGCCAGTTTACCGCCCAATTGCTTATCTTTTTCAAAGATATGGGCCTTGACTCCGGCCCTGGCCAATTGATAGGCCGCATTAATACCGGCCGGCCCCCCGCCGATTATAGCTACCTTATGGCCGGTTTTGCCGGTTTTTCCTGCGGGGCGGGACAGTCCCGCAGGGCGCGTCCCAGAAGGGCAACGTCAATGGGATTATCAACTGTCTGCCTGGAACAGTTCTCCATGCAGAGATTGGGACAAATGGCACCGCATACCGAGGCGGGGAAGGGGGTATATGCCATTATCAGTTCATAGGCCTCTCGGCCTTTGCCCTCACGAAGAAGGCGAAGACGGTCGATTGTCGGAATATGAATGGGACAATAATAGGCGCAAGGCGCTGCGGCTTCTCTATTGGCCCAATATGGAACACGGCGGCGCAGATCACCATTCTCAATGAGGCCGATGGGTGAGCGGTCAAGACCGGGGGCAATATCGCGCAATGGATCACCGTTAAATCCTTTATTCCACACCTTGCCGCGAAATTCTAGCATGGGCATGGGGCCGGAGAATATCAAAGCCCTTTCCTGCGGGGTGATGGAAATAAGGAGATGCCATTCGGAGCGTATCGACAAATCCGCCAGGATATCTTCACGGCCAATGGCTCGCAGATAATCCGGCATCCGCTCCATTAACCACTGCCATTGCTCATCATCAGGCGTAACTTCTTTAACGTTATTGGTTGAATAAGAGCCGTCAGTTTCGCCGCGATAATAAATCAAGCCGCCGACCATGCCAACACAGGGGCGGTATCCCATAACATTTTTTGACTTGGGATTTACGCCGCAGACAACACCGACACCGCCGCAATTAAATTCGGCGAAGGTGTCGCCCACGGAACCAAGCACCCACAATTCGGGACGTTGGTAGGCAGGATTCCATTTGGTCATGGTCAGACCACGGGCGCCGATGGAGCCGTTAATCATCACCCGGCCCTGCGCCATGGCGTTGCATACGCCATTCGTAGCGTGACCGTTGACGATGATGTCGGCGCCGATATTGAGATAGCCAACGTCATCCGAGGCCGGGCCGTCACAATATATAGTGGCGCCGGGGCGGGCCATACAGCCCAGGCGTTGTCCAACCGGGCCGGAAACTGTGATATTCACGGGGGCTTCAGCGTTTAGCAAACGGCCGCCAACATTATGTTGGCCATAGGTCAAAAGACGCAGATTTGTAGATTTCTTAAAAGCCGCCTGCACCTTCTCTTCGAAGGATTTGGAACTGATCCTCCGGCCGTTTTTATCAATCCCTGTAACAATTATAGTGTCATTAGTGCTTTGCACCATTGTGCTCCTTAGAAAAAAATGAGTAATTTATTTCGCTCTCCCGTTTCCTGGCCCCTGATTTCTGATTTAGCAGACGTACCTGATTTTCAGACGATCCGCAGCGTCCTTATCTCCGATGCCAAGGGCGTCAGACATACCTATGGGCAGGTTTTGGGAGCGGCCTAGCGGCGCCATTATTTTTTTCATCTCGGTACGGATGCCCATAAAGACATCTGCCACGCGTTGGGCCACCTGATCCGGGTCAAGACGCCGATAGAGCTTGGGGTTTTGACTGGTGATGCCCTTGGGGCAGATCCCCAGATTACAGACATTACAACGATTCTTTTCGTTGCCCAGGCAACCGGCTGCCGCCTGCAGGATGTATTTGCCGATGTGTACTCCTGAGGCTCCCAGCATAATCATGGCCATGCCATTTTGGGTAACATTGCCATTTTTACCGACCCCGCCGGCCGCGAAGATTGGGATCTCATTCTGCTTGCCCTGGGCCACCAGATCGAGGTAGCACTCCCTGAGATTGGAGGCGATAGGGTGGCCGGTGGTGTCCATACTGACGTTGTACGCCGCACCGGTGCCGCCGTCTATACCGTCAATTAGCAGGCCGCTGGCGTATGGATTGCGGACGAGGTTGTTCAGAACCGCTTTGGCGGAGTTGGAGGCGGATATCTTGGGATATACCGGCACTCGGAAGTTCCAGGCCATTGAGAGGGTTTGAATCATCTTCATGACACTTTCCTCAATGGAGTAAAGGGTCTGGTGCACGGGTGGAGACGGCAAATCCACGCCAGCGGGAACCCCGCGCAGACGGGCAATCAGTTGACTGACCTTAAACCACATTAGCAGGCCGCCATCGCCTGGCTTTGCCCCCTGGCCGTATTTTATCTCAATAGCTGCCGGATCGCATTGCATTTCCGGAATAGCCCTAATTATCTCGTCCCAGCCAAAATAGCCGGAGGCAATCTGGAGAACCAGGTATTTCAGAAACGGGCTCCGCAGAACCCAGGGCGGGCAGCCGCCCTCACCTGTACACATGACAACAGGTATATTCAGGACCTCATTACAATAGGCCACTCCCTGCAACAAGCCCAGCCACATATTGGGCGACAGGGCGCCGAAGGACATGGAGCCGATGACAAAAGGGAAAATCTCCCGTACCGGCGGTATCCATTCGCCGCTGGCCTGTCGTCTAAGATATTCCTCCGGCGGCAGGACACGTCCCAACAGGGTATTAAGGTCAAACTCGTGGCGGCCGGCATCGAGAGCCGGGTCGGTGAGCATGGAAATGCGGTTGAAGCTGATCTGATCGAGCAGACTAACCTGGGAATTACGCCGACCGCCCCGTTTCCAGGCCTCACCCTTCTGGTGGCTGTGGAACAGGGCGCGGTTACTGTTGGCATTGGGAACCGGGCCGATTGCCTCATTGGGGCAGACCATGGAGCACATGCCGCATCCTGTGCAGCGGTGCGTCAAATTGGTGCTTTGCCGGATGCCGGTAAAGGTGCGGAACTCGCTGCCGCGTTTCTTCCTGAGAATATCAAGCTGCGGCATTCTATGGCGGCGATAAGTAAGGTGCAGGCATTCGGTCGGGCAGATTGAGGTGCAGCGGCCGCACAACGTACATCTCTCCTCCCTATGTTCAATAATCCAGGGCAGGTCGTGGTAGGTTAAGCTGCCTGGGGTAGAGGGTATGGATCGAATTGAGACCATATTATATACTCCTTTCGGTGCGCCGGAACGATCACCGTATTTTCTCGCATTGGTTGGAAATCTAAACTCTTGTCACGATCGGGAATCATCGCATCAACACCGCACATCTCGGAGGCCATGGCCCACTCGCCGGGTTTGCCGCCGATGGTAGCCGGCCGCATCTTCTTGGTGTCCATGGCCAGGATACTGGTTTCATCCGGCAGGGAACCCATAATGCAGTTAGGCCCGTCAATGATTAAACGGCGGCAGACGTTGCGCAGGCCAAGCAGGAATTCCCCCTGCGGGTGGTTGGCAAGTTCACTTGTTTTAAGGGGGGTGATTACATGCTTGTACGTCTCCAATGGTAATTTTAACTGGCGGATAACGTAGTGGAGAATGTGGGCAAATACCTCAGAATCACTCTGGTAGCCGACATAACCGGGGAGGTTCAGGCCGGACAGGTATTCCTTAATTGGGACAAAGGCGGTATTCTCACCGTTGGTCATGGTGCCGATACCCTGAATAAAGAAGGGATGACAGGCATAAAGGTTGATACCGTAATTGGTATTCTGACGGCCCTGGGCCATACAGATACGGGAGGTAATCCGGTCATCGGACAGGCCAAGGGCATCCCCCACCACTAGCGGCCAGCCGACTTCTTTGATAATGGCGACATCCGGCCAGAAGGCGAAAACAGTGAGGTCGCCATTATTTTTTATACCATTCTCCCGTAAATCCAAGCGGTTGAGCATTAATTCATGCTCTACTCTTTCCTTATCCCAAGTTGCCCAGGCATCGGGCTGTTTATAGACCCGCAGAAAGTATTTATGCCGGTCACGGGCCTCAAGCATCTCCGGTTTAACCACGAATTCGTGGTCATATTTAAGAGTAAAGCCCTTCGTCTGCATCAGGTCGTTCAGGCGGTGGAGAGCGGCTTCGGAATGGGCAATGCCGGAAAGGATGGGGTCGTTGGACTGGTAATTGAAATCGGCAAAGTTCACGCCCCGTAAAAGCAGACCTAAACCGCTGCCATCATACCCTTCCCGCATCGCTTCCATCGCTTGCAGTACGCTGTATGGTGAAAACGGCTCCGCAGCGGTTTTCATGGCTAGACGACACATATTTTTTGGCTCCTATATAATTTTATGGGGTAAAGAATGGCAACTGCTCACCGTTCAGCAGTTTATCATGGTCAATTTCAGCTCTTTAATTGGGCTAAGAGCGCTTGGATGGAGGCCTTGGCATCGCCAAAGAGCATCATGGTATTGTCCTTCAAAAATAATTCGTTTTCAATCCCGGCAAAACCAGGTTTCATACTGCGCTTAAGTACAATAACCGTTTGCGCTTCCGCTACACTCAATACCGGCATACCGTAAATTGGACTGTTTTTATTATCTTTGGCCGCAGGGTTAACTACATCATTGGCGCCGATGACCAACGCCACATCTGTGCCATCGAAATCATCATTAATATCGTCCATGGCAAAAAGCTGATCGTAGGAGACATCCGCCTCGGCTAGCAGAACATTCATATGGCCCGGCATCCGGCCGGCCACGGGGTGGATGGCGTAACGAACCTCCACCCCCTCTTCATCCAGATAATCGGCCAGCTCTCTGACGGCATGCTGAGCCTGGGCGGCTGCCATTCCATAGCCGGGGACGATTATCAGGGACGAGGCATTTTCCAGAACGGTGGAGACATCCTCAACTTCATAACCCTTCACTGAGCCGGCTGCCTCTTCAGCGCCGCCGTCTGCGGCATCGGTATTTTTCGCGACTGCGCCGAAGGCCCCAAAGAGGACGTTGGCCAGGGAACGGTTCATGGCGTCACACATGATCTTGGTCAGGAACAGACCGGAGGCTCCGACCAGGGAACCAACAATAATCAGGGCATTATTCCCCAAGGCGAAACCGGTCATTGAGACTGCCAGGCCGGAATATGAGTTAAGCAGAGAAATTACCACCGGCATATCGGCGCCGCCAATGGGAATTACCGATAACACCCCCAGAACCAGAGACAGACCGCCGATTATATAAAAGAGGGTGAGATTGGTGGGATCCTGATAAACCATATAGCCCAGGACGGCGGTGCCGATGAGGATAATGGCATTAACCAACTGTTGGCCCTTATAGGTAATGGGCTGGCCGGAAACGATGCCCTGGAGTTTGGCATAGGCAATAACTGAACCGGTAAAAGTCAGACCGCCGATGATGACGGATAAAAGCAGGGTAATCATGGAAAAGCTGCCAATCTGGGCTACCATATTGGCGCCGAATTCGCCGCCCTTTAGCTGAAATTCTGCTATGGCAACCAGGGCGGAGGCCGCGCCGCCGCAACCATTAAACAGAGCTACCATCTCCGGCATGGAGGTCATCCGTACCTTGACTGCCGCAAACCCGCCGATAAGCGTACCGATAATTATACCGATGATTATGAGTTTGAAAGACAGGCCGGGAACCAGGAGGGTGGCAACGATTGCCAGGCCCATACCGAGCATGGACAGCTTATTGCCAAGCCTGGCTGTGGCCGGGGAACTTAATTTTTTGAGACCGAGCATAAAGAGAACGGCCGATATAAGATAAACTAAATTTATAAAATTCTGGCTGATCATTGGCGTCATCCCTTTTTAGGTTGTTTTTTCTTGAACATATCCAGCATACGCTGGGTAACCATATAGCCGCCCACCACGTTGATAGTGGCGAAGATCACGGCCAACAACCCGATAATAGAGGTGACGTCAACTGTGCTAGAGTAACCTGCCGCAATCAGGGCGCCGAGGATGGCAATGCCCGAAATGGCGTTGGACGCGGACATTAAAGGAGTGTGCAGGGTTGGGGGAACCCTTGCGATAAGCTCTGCCCCCGCGAAGAGCGCCAGGACAAATATATAGAGTCCTACCAGAATAGAATCAGCCATTGTTGTCTCCTTGTGCCATTAATTTTTTGGTCATTGCGTGCATAACTTCACCGTTTCTTGTTACCAGGGAACCTTTGGTAATTTCATCATTCATGTCCATCTTGAAACCATTTTCATCGGTAAGATGGGAGATAAAACGCTCAACATTCTTCGAGAACATCTGGCTGGCGTGGCAGGACATTGTACTGGGAAGATTGGAGTTGCCAATTATTAGAACACCGTGCTTAACCACATCCTTATCCATCTCGGTCAACTCGCAATTACCACCCATTTCGGCGGCCAGGTCAACAATCACCGAGCCGGTCTTCATCGACTTGACATGGGCCTCGGTAATCAGAATCGGGGCCTTGCGCCCTGGGATAAGGGCCGTGGGAATAACCACATCAGCCTTGGCAATATGCCTGGCAATCATTTCGGCCTGCTTCTGCTTGTAATCATCGGACATTTCCTTGGCATATCCGCCTTCACCCGCGCCGCTTTCATCACTCTTGACCGCCAGAAACTTCGCGCCCACACTTTTGACCTGCTCTCTGACTTCGGGACGGACATCGGTGGCTTCAACTACAGCGCCCAGGCGTTTGGCGGTGGCGCAGGCCATCAGGCCGGCTACTCCGGCTCCCAACACCATTACTCTGGTCGGGGCTAACGTGCCGGCTGCGGTCATCAGCATTGGGAAAAATTTATTTATGGAATTGGCGGCCATTAAAACCGCCTTGTAACCCGTGATGGTACTCATGGAACTGAGAACGTCCATACTTTGCGCCAGGGTGGTGCGGGGAATTACGTCCATGCCAAAGGCGGTTATCTTTTTGGCGGCCAGTTTATGCACCAGATCATGGCGGGTCATGGGGTGGATTATGGAGATTAGTGTTTTGCCGTCTGGCAGGTTGTCAACCTCGGCAAGCGTGGGCGGCAATACCTTAACGAATGCATCGGCGGATGCCAGGTCTGCGGCAGTGGCTATGGTGCCGCCCTGTTTTTCGTAGTCGGTATCGGTAAAGCCTGCGGCTTCTCCCGCCCCGCTTTGGATGGTAACCTGAATATTTCGTTTAACCAGACGTTTCACCGAATCGGGAATCATGGCGACCCGTTTTTCCGCCTCTACAGTTTCTTTCAGGACAGCTATTTTCATTGTTATATCCTTACATTCCTAGGGGTGATATGCTTGCACAACGCATATGGTGAGCCGTTAGCCGGTGCGCCTGAAGCTGCATCATTACTGAAGAACTACGCAAATGAACAAGAGAACCGGCACTACAGTACTGAACCATTCAGGATTATTTAGCTTAATAGGTTTTCAGTGTCAAGCTAAAACCCTGTAAGTGTGTTGTCCAAAAGCCAGGGAGATCTATGTTCAGGTTTCAGAATGGCATCTTGCAGGCGGTTGAAAAAACACGGGCCGTTAACCTCGTGAGCCCCCAAAGAGACCAGGTGGCTAGTACGCATCTGGCAGTCAATAAAGTCAAAATGCCATTTTTGCAGGTGCCTGGTCAGAACGGCTAAAGCCGCCTTTGAACTATTCGACACCCCGCTAAACATGGACTCGCCACAAAAAACACCGCCAATGGCGACCCCATAGAGCCCGCCCACCAGTTTTTCGTTTTGCCGGCATTCCAACGAATGGGCAAATCCTAATTTGTGCAGGTGACAATAGGCCTCGATCATTTTTTTATTTATCCAGGTGGGCTCACCCCGTCCAGTGCGGGAAATGGCACAGGCCTTGATAACGGCCCGGAAATCTTCATCGAAAGAGAATTGGAATATTCCTTTTCTTAGATCTCTGGCCAGGCGTTTTGGCAGATGAAATTCCGCAGGTTCCATTATCAGCCGCGGTACAGGACTCCACCATAGAATGGGGTCGCTCTCCGAATACCATGGGAATATACCCATTTGATAGGCCAGGAGCAGCCGCTCTGGCGAGAGGTCGCCGCCAACCGCCAACAGGCCGTCTTCTCTGGCCAGTTCCGGCGATGGGAATATTACATCCCTGGATAATTTGAATACCGGCATAAAACGGGGGCAGATTTATTTTTTAACCTTACTTAGGCCGTCTAAACTAGACTATGGGTATTGAGCGGGGTCTTTCTCTATTCCGATACGTAAAGGGTTAAGCTCCACCTATCGGCAACCGGAAAGAAGGTAGTCATTGGCATTAACTGGGCTAGACTTATAGCGTCCCTCCCCTCTACTCTTCCTGCCGCCCATGAGCATTCAGGGCCTGAAAATCTAGTCCTGAAGGTTCCTGAAAAACTCGCAGACCGAATTCTGGTAATACCGCCAGAATGTGGTCAAATATATCTGCCTGAATTTCTTCATAATTGGCCCAGACCTGATCACTGCTGAAGACATAGATTTCTATGGGCAGGCCCTTGGATGTCGGCGGCAGGTGCCTGACGAGGAAGGTCATATTTTTGTTGATCTTGGGATGATTGTTCAGGAAGCTCTTGATATAAGCCCGAAAGATGCCAATATTGGTCTGGCGGCGGCCGTTCGGTACCAGGCGATTATCGAGATTATGTTCCCTGTTGTAGCGGGCAATTTCATCTTGCTTTTTCTGGAGATATTCCTTGAGCAAGGTAAATTGCTTGAATTTTTCTAGCATCCCGGCGTTGCAGAATTTAACCGAGTTCATGTCAAGATAGATAGAGCGCTTGATTCGGCGGCCGCCGGACTCCGCCATCCCCCGCCAGTTTTTAAAGGAATTTGAGACTAAGGCATAGGTGGGAATAGTGGTGATGGTCTTGTCCCAGTTCTGCACCTTAACCGTATGAATAGAGACATCAATAACGTCGCCGTCAGCCTCAAAACGGGGCATCTCAATCCAGTCTCCCAACCGTACCATATCATTGCTGACCAATTGCAGACTGGCCACAAAGCCGAGAATGGTATCTTTGAAGATCAGCAGCAGGATGGCCGTCAGACCGCCGAGGACACTGAAAATCCCCCAGGGTGACTGGTTAGTCAGGATTGATATTATAAAAATCCCGGCAAAAACAAACATCACAATCCTGACCACGGACAGATAACCGCTTATGGGTTTCCTCTTCGCCGCCGCGCCGCGTTTGTATATTTCATCAAAGGTGTGCAGGACGGCATTGATCATCCGGGCAGCAATAAAAACCAAAATGGTCATGCACAGACGCCTGACCAACTCGGCAAAAAAAGGATGCCCGGTCAGCAGAGTGTCAACGGTAGTATAAACCACAACCACCGGGATAAGAATTGCAAGATGATCGAAAAAACGGTTACGAACCAGTATATCATCCCAGTCTGACTTGCTGAGAGCCACGGCCCTGACAAGAAATGGGATCATAAGATGAATGGTCAGCCTCGATACCAGATAGGCTAACAGGGCAATGGCAAAAATGGACAGCGTTAGAACGACCACCTGGCTTACCGGGGCGGATAAGCCAAAGCTAGCTAGCATTTTTTCAAGGATGGCTTGCATATGGAATTAATCTCCTCACAGCGGGGCATACCATTTATTTTTGGTCCTGGCCGGGAAAAACTCCTGAGCCGGGATTACCTCCTTCATTTAGGTGAAATCTACCAACCACTCCGGCAAAAAGCAAATGACTATAAAAGGAAAAGGGGAAATAGGGGACAGATTTATTTTTTGGCCTTCTTTGGCCGTCCAGATCCTCGTGATTATATTCAACGTCCTACCCTTGCCGAAACCTCTTTTGCAAACTTTTTTCCCGCTTAT
>JAADIV010000158.1 GCA_013151175.1 Deltaproteobacteria bacterium
GCTGTGACCTGAAGCGCGGTCGATTGCCGGGAATAGGTGGGGGCCGGCTCCGGCGCGGTGTAGCCGGCTAGCGGCCCAGGGGCAGTCTCCCCGTCTCCGGCAATGCCAAAGAGATCCTTTTTGCGTTGTTTTTGTAAATCGAGCATGGCTTGGCGGACGGACTCTTCCACCAATTTATGTACCAGATTAGCCTTACGGAAACGCACCTCCTGCTTGGCGGGGTGGACATTTACATCAACCTGATCCGGGGGAATTTTCAGGAAGATAACCCCGGCGGCCCGGCGGCCCTTCATTAAAAAGCCCCGCATTCCCTCAGATACCGCGTGAGAGATCACCCGATCCTTAACACTGCGGCCATTGACAAAGAGCCAGAGTCTGGCCGATTTTAGCAATTGGGGATCAGGAGCCGGTAAATAACCATGCGCCGCCCCGATAGCAGCATCACTGCCGCTGAAGTGGATAAGACGCGCCGCGCCACCCATAACTCTGGCCACCCGCGCGGCCTCATTGCTATCAACCGGCCAGTCAAAAATTTGCCGCTCATTAATCCGCAGGGCAAAACCCCGCCGGTGATTTGCGAGGGCGTAAGAGCGTATCACCTCGTCAATATGGGCAATTTCAGTGGCTGTTGACTTCAGAAATTTTCGCCGGGCCGGGACATTACCAAAGAGGTTTTTCACCTCAATAACGGTGCCGGGCGCGGCTCCCATCGCATGAACCTTAACAATCTTGCCGAAACGTACCTCCACCCTGCTCCCTAGCTGAGCCGAGGCAGTTCTTGAGGTAATTGTCATCTTGGACACCGAGGCGATACTAGGAATGGCCTCCCCGCGAAACCCCAGGGTGGTAATGGCGGCAAGCTGATCCAGACGGGTCAGCTTGCTAGTGGCATGCCGTTCCAAAGACAGGAGAATATCGTCTTCATCCATCCCGCAGCCATCATCGATGACCCTGATCAGACCGGTACCGCCATTTTCAATCTGAACAGAGATACCACAAGCCCCGGCATCGATAGCATTTTCCAACAGCTCCTTGACTACAGAGGCAGGCCGTTCAACCACCTCACCCGCCGCAATCTGGTTGGCTAGATTCTCTGGCAGAATTCTAATGAATGACATGGAAAAATCGCACCGCTACTTCAAGTATTGCTCAATATTAAAGTGCAGCCACCCGCTATCCCACCATTCCAGAGGATTAACGAATACGCCGTTAACCAGGATGGAGAAATGGAGATGATCGCCGCCGGCCATGCCGGTTGTACCGGTAATTGCCAGCAGATCACCTTTTTTCACCACATCCCCTACTGCCACCTTGAACTGGCTTAAATGGGCATATAGGCTGGACACCCCCTGACCATGATCGAGGATCACCACATTGCCGTAAATCCCCAGGTAATCGGCATAAATCACTCTGCCGTTATTGGCGGCCTCCACTCTGGCGTGGCGGATAGAGGCAAGATCAACCCCTAGATGCACCTGATGATCTACAACCCTGCCGTGGTAATAGTACGAGCGATAATCGGCGTAACTGGCCCGCCGGGCGCTGCGCCGCATCCGGCCAAAACGCCCGCGCCACATCCTCTCCGGGCTAGAATGCAGACAAATGGCCCTGATTTTTTTGGCATTCCGAGTCCGCACCTCATTATTGACAAAGAGAAATTCTTTTAATAAATCACCGTTAAAGGCCTTCATCTCAGGGTAATACTGGACAAACTGCGGCATCTTCCACTGCAAAAATTTATCACTTATGTTGATCCGATCCTGCCTTTTAGGCACTAGCCTTACCACCAAACGAAACGGAACACGGGCGGCATTACCAGCCAGATCATAACCGGAGATAACGGCCTCCTTTATCGTTTTGGTATCGTATGGCAGGGCAATCATGGCTCCATAGGTTCCCTCACCACGAGCAGTCACGGGAAAGCCCGGATAAAAATAGCCGTTGATGGTTACGCCATACCGGACAAGCTCCTCGTTGGCCCGATAAATTATGATCGCGGAACTCCCCGGTTTTATGGATCCCGGCCCGTCCACCAACCTCAATTTAGGGGGCTTTATATCAAAAATAAGCGGGTATGACGCCAACGTTTCATTGCCCTTCCCCCAGTGCCAGGCAGAAAAATCATGGGCCGTAACAATGAGATCGGCCCGACCGTCAACCAGACCCAAATCGGCGGTATTAATATCAACCTTCTCCGAAATCTTTAGCGGCCCCTTGGCCAATAAACTTGCCCGGCTGAATTGCCGCCGCAGGAGCCGCACAACATTTTTCCCCTGCCGTAAAGAGACATCCAAATCACGGATACCGCTCTTGGCGTCAGCAAAAGTCAGGGTAATATCGCCCTTCTTTCCCAGGAGATGGACATTGGCGGCCAAAGAGATTTGCGGTGCCTCCAATTCAAATAATTTAGCCGTCAGGACGATACCGCCAACAATTACCAATAATAAGATCAGCCAGACAAGCGGCCATATGCTCCTGCGACTATTCCCTGACCTTTTTACCGAATTTAAAACCATAAATATACCACCAACTTTAAAAAATTATTGAAATCCAGGGAGGTTGCCTGCCACAAGATGAATTACCCGGCCCCCCCTGAAACGTTTACATTGAAAGCGTTGTTTTCCTTTTTTGCCGGTTTATGATAGACTCCCACATTAAACCGATGGCCAATCATCCACAACCATAAAACCTAACACCGTAAAAAAATTTCGCAACTACCCGCCAGAAGCCCTCTGAATGGATAATTTTCATACCGTCATAATCGGTGCCGGACCTGCCGGCCTGCAATGCGCCGCCATTCTGGCCGAATATGGCCGCCAGGTTGTTGTTCTGGAGCGCCGGGCGGCTGTCGGGCCTAAAGTTTGCGCCGGCGGTATTCCTAGCCACGCCCTGCGGAGTCTGCGTTTACCGCCAGAACTCATCGAAAAATCATTCTCGGCCCAACATATATACACCCCCTGGCAGCGAGCGGTGATTAAGGCCCAGGAACCAATAATATCCACCGTCAACCGCCAAAGGTTGGGCCGTTGGATGCTGCGGCAAGCCAGAGAGAAAGGGGTGGTGGTGCTTGATAATAGCCGGGTTACCGGCATAGACAAGTCGCACGTCCAACTTAAAAACCGTAAAATAGGCTACCAATATCTGGTGGGCGCCGATGGCAGCAGTTCCCTGGTGCGCCGCTACCTTAATATCCCCGCCAAACGGCAGGGGGTGGGGATAAATTATCAAATCCCGGTGCAAATGCCCCAAATGGAATGGCACCTAAACCCCCGCCTGTTTAACAGCGGTTACGCCTGGATTTTCCCCCACAGACTATCAACCTCGGTGGGAGCCTACGCCCCACGGCACGATTTACCGCCCCAAAAATTGCGGGAACGGTTTTGTCTCTGGGCCAGGGAGCGGGGAATTGCCATTGACACCACCAAAGTCAAAGCCGCTCTGGTTAATTCTGACTATCGGGGCTGGAATTTCGGCCGGATATTTCTGGCTGGTGACGCGGCGGGCCTGGCCTCCGGTTTCACCGGCGAAGGTATTTATCCCGCCATTGTCTCCGGCCAAACCATCGCCCATACCATAATAAACCAGAGTTATAAGCCCGCTCATCTCCAACAGCTTATAAAACAGCAAAAGCGCCATAACCGCATACAAAAAAAATTTACCGGCAATAAAGTCGTTTGCCAAATCACCCTGGAGATGCTAGTCTTGGCGCTTCGTATGGGGCTGATAAAATTTGATTTATTAGAGATGAATTAGTGCTAACAACTCGTAATTGGTGGAAAAATGAAATATGACAAAAAGAAAACCATGATCTACAATCTGATGTTTCTGGCCGCCTGCGGCGGGCTGTTCCTTTTTTTGTGGAACGCGCCGCCGGAAACGACCAAAAAATTACCCCAGGATGCCACCCATATACGTTTCCAGAACATGGGGAAAAAGGCGGCTGAAAAATTCTGTGAGAAATGCCATAACCCCAAGGGCGTGGTGCCTCTGCCCGCCAAACACCCGCCCAAATACCGTTGTCTTTTGTGCCATAAGCAGGTCAGAAAATAAAGGTAATCGGTCACAGGGCACACCTGCTGCGAACGATGAGCAGGGCTTGTGTAACACCAGTACACGGCACCCTGCCCATCGTCCACATCAGGCGCACCCTGCAACCGATTACAGCTTTTTCCTGAAATTCAAGGAGGTTGCCTGCCCCGTGATGAATTACGAAGTAAAGCAGGGGGAAGACAATCACTCTCCCGGATGATGATCGTTTACAAAATAGACAATAGTGAAGATCTTTCTGCGTAATCTTACTGACACGGGCGCCTTTGGCCGTATGCTCGGCCAACAGGCCCGCCCCGGCGACATAATAACCCTTGATGGCGGCCTGGGAGCAGGTAAAACGGCCCTCAGCCAGTTCATCGGCCAGGGGCTGGGAGTACCGGCGGACTGTTATATAACCAGTCCAACCTTCAGCATAGTACACGAGTATCCCGGCCGCATACCTTTTTATCACATGGATCTTTACCGCCTGGGATATGAAGATTTAGAGGAACTCGGCCTGGAAGATTACCTTTACGGCAAAGGCCTGTGCGTCATTGAATGGCCGGAGCGCCTGGAAGATTTAATGCCCCGGCACCGCCTCCACGTCAACCTCACGCTAACTTCAGAGAGCAGCCGCACCGCCACGCTCACGGCAATTGGTGCCTTCAAGAACAGACTTGCGGAATGGAATTTTTCTGAAATAATGACGGATCAGAATCCATAGGTATCCGGCAAATCGGGATGTAACCCCTCTTGACACACGTAACCTTTACCATTACAGTACAGTAATGGTAAAATCATTTAAACATAAAGGTCTTGAAGATTTTTTTTATTCAGGTAGCAAAAAAGGTATAAAGCCTTCCCACTCAAGTAAATTGGCGAGAATATTCTTGACCGCCTTAACGCCGCAAATGAAATTAAGGATATGAATTATCCTGGTTCTTTCTTACACCAACTCACTGGTGACAAAAAAGGACACCATTCTGTCAGAGTATCTGGGAACTGGAGAGTGTTTTTTAAGTTTATCAACGGTGACGCATATGTCATCGATTATGCCGACTATCATTGAAAGGGGGTGAAACATGAGAGAAATGAAAAGAAAACCAACGCACCCAGGAAAAATATTGAAAGAAGATTATTTGCAACCACTTTCAATAACAATTACAGAAATGGCTTCAATTTTGGGGGTTTCAAGAAAAACACTTTCAAAAATAACAAACGAAAGAGGAACCATTACTCCCGACATGGCCTTACGCCTATCACGCGCATTTGATACAACACCTGACCTGTGGATGAATTTACAGAAAAGTGTTGCATTGTGGGAAGCATCACATTCGTCTAAGGCTTGGAGAACCGTTAAACCATTACCCGCAAATTTTATCCATTCTCATGCTTAATGCACTGTAATAGAAGGGAAAAACTGCTAGCCATCACATTCAGAAGAAGACATATTTACCAAAACAAAATTATCGGTAGATTCAGGTCTGAGAAAAACATAGATGCCTATGTGGCAACCCTAGGGAATCAACCCCAAAATTTCACTGACAACGGCCTGGTCGTATTCGCGCAGCCGCCAGATTTTGGCCTGGGTCTGGCTATTTGCGGCCAAGGCAGGAATTGCTGTCCGGGGAATATCTAAGCCGACAAAAGAGGTGGGGCTGTTAATTTTAACAAACCATGATTTAAGCCGCTCTATACCCTGGCCGGCGGCCTCCACGTCATCAGTTGCGGCAATAGCAAAAACCCGGCGGCCAAATTGCGCCAATTTGGCCGGATTGCGGCCAATCTGCCAGCGCATCCAGGCCGGAATCACTGCGGATAGACCGGCGCCGTGCGGCACATCATATATGGCGCTCATGCTGTGCTCAATCATATGCATGGGAAAACCGACCCAGCCAAGACCGGCGCTGACCCAACCGTTTAAGGCCATGGTGGCGCACCACATAAGATTGGCCCTGGCCGGGTAATTATGCGGCTCAAGCAGGGAGATATCACAGGCCTCCATGAGATTAATGACCAGACCTTCCATAAAGCGATCCTGTACCCCGGTATTTTCCCCCTGGCAGGTGAAATAAAATTCCAGAATATGGGATATGGCATCAACAGCGCCATAGGCAGTGTAATCTGGCGGCACTGAAAAGGTGGCGCCGGGATCAAGAATGGCAAAGCGCGGGCAGAGTTTTTTATTGCCCGCCCCCAGCTTCAGTCCCTTTTCCTCATTGGTAATCACCATACCGCCGTTCATCTCCGAGCCTGAAGCGGCAATGGTCAAAACGCAGCCCAGAGGAAGGGGCGAGGTCACCCCTTTTTTGCCGCTGAAAAATTTCCAGACATCATGCTCCACCACGGCCCCGGCGCTAATGGCCTTGGCGGTATCGATAACACTGCCGCCGCCTACGGCGATTACCATATCGACATTATGCCGCCGCGCCAGTTCTATGCCCTCACGGACAAAGCCCAGAGCAGGATTCGACTTGACGCCGCCGTGTTCAACAACAGCTAAACCGGCCGCCCGCAGGGAATCATTCGTGTCGTTATAAATACCGTTTTTTTTGATGCTGCCCCTGCCATAAACCAATATGGCCTTACGGCCAAGAGCGGCGGCCTCTGCCCCCAAACTTTTGATGGTATGGCGG
Organism: Deltaproteobacteria bacterium; assembly: GCA_013151175.1. GTDB lineage: Bacteria > Desulfobacterota > Desulfobulbia > Desulfobulbales > VMSU01 > JAADIV01. Next base: position 6,666 of record JAADIV010000158.1, read on the forward strand.
CCAAAAATGATCTTGGTGGGGTTTTCAAGGACAAAATTTTCCATTTATTCATCTCCATAACAGCGGCATAAATTGACATATTCAGGCACTGTAAGCTGATCTGGACGTTTTGATTCTGCCAGGCCGGCAACAGCCAGAACCCGGCGGATATCATCCTTGTTTAAATTTTTGATCCCGGTGGCGGCCAGAGCATTCAGCAAGGTTTTGCGCCTTTGCCCAAAGGCCCCCTTGACCAGTGCCTTTAATAATTTCATATCATAAACCGGCAATTGCTCTATCTGCTCCGGCAGCGGCCTAAAGGTGATCCTGACCACGCGGGAATCCACTTTGGGACGCGGATGGAATTGTTCCGGGCCAATCTTCATAAGGGGCTGCACGGCAGCACAGGAGCCGATCAACACCGACAGAACGCCATACTCCTTGGTAGACGCGGCAGCGCTCAATCGATCCGCCACCTCTTTTTGCAGCATTAAAACAGCATAATCCATGATATCTTTATGCTCCAGCAACTTAAAGAGCAGGGGATTAGAGATTGAGTAAGGTAGATTGGCGATAATTTTCAGGCGGCCGCCATTTTCCATCGCCAGACGCCGAAAATCACTTTGCAACAAATCTTCATGCAGCAACGTCACATTCTCCGGCAGATCCTTATGTTCCCGGTGCCAACGTACCAGGCCGGCATCAATTTCAATGCCAATAACATTCTTAACCATGGCCGCTAGCGGAATAGTCATGGAACCTAAGCCGACCCCCAACTCGATAATGGTATCGTCAGGATCGGGGCAGGCACGAGCCAGAATAGCCTCCACTATCTGGCTGCTGACCAGAAAATTCTGGCCCAAACGCTTGTTGGGGGCCAGTTTATTCTTATGAAGCGCCGCTTTAATTTCCTGCCGTGTATAAATCATAACTCAATTAAGGATATGCCGCGCCGCATTCTTTTTTTGCAGGGTAACAAAAAACCGCAATGTGGCAAAATAGGCGATAATAGCCAAGGGAGTGGCGATAACCACGCCCCCCGTCAACATAACAATCACCGCGTCAAGGCCAAGAGATGAAATGGCGTGCAGCGACTGATTAAAACCTGGGTGTGATAAAATCACATCTGTTACCGCAGAAATGTGGCTCCAGGACAGATCGTATGGCGTTAATTTGCTGCCGATAAACCAGGCAAAATAATATTGCGGCAGATAGGTCAGCGGGTTGCACGTCACAACACTCATCAAAAAAGCGGCGACTATATTACCCCTGATAAGCGGCGTGACGATAAGCAGGGTAACGGTGTGAAAGGGGATGGTAGGAGTTGCGCCAAAAAAAGTGCCGACAGCGGCCCCTCTGGCAATGGCGCGCGGATCACCCTTGAGACGGATAAAACGGAGATAATAATATCTGATTAAACGGCCTGGTTTAAATTTCATCGTAAAATTGGTGATCTGGAATATGCGTCCATGCCAGTTGACAACTGGCTGGTTTCGGCAAAATTATATGAACCAGCCAGGGCAATCATGGCGGCATTGTCCGTGCAGAACTCTTTGGGGGTAAGAAATAACTGCATATCTTCCTGTTGGCAGCGTGCCGCTAAAAAAGTACGCAGACGTTCGTTGGCGGCGACCCCGCCGGCGGCAACAATCTGTTTGATTCCCCTTTGTCCGGCGGCCAGAATTGTCTTCTCCACTAATACCTCAACCACAGCTTCCTGAAATGAGGCGCATACATCACAGACATTGACCTGCTGATCATGCTGCCGACAGCGGTTAACGTAATTAACCACTGACGTCTTAACCCCGCTGAAGCTGAAATCAAGGCTGTCTGCCCCCAACCAGGCCCGGGGAAATTTAATGGCCTGCGGATCGCCCTGCCCGGCCAATTTATCGATTACCGGCCCGCCTGGATAAGCAAGTCCCAGGAGCTTTGCCACCTTGTCAAAGGCCTCCCCCGCCGCATCATCCCGCGATCTGCCCAGCAGTTTGTACCGCAGGGGGGCATCTGCCTGGAATATACTGCAATGCCCCCCCGATGCCACTAGCGCCACGAAGGGGAATTGGGGCTGCCGTTCACCTAGAAAGACGGAAAAAAGGTGACCCGCCAGATGATCCACCCCGGTATAGGGTATTTTTTTAACCAGTGAAACGGCCTTGACAAAGGACAAACCAACCAACAGGGCGCCAATTAATCCCGGCCCCTGAGTTACAGCCATGCCATCAAGATCATCAAGGGAAACACCGGCCTGTGCCAAGGTCTCCTGCACCACCGGATAAATATTGGCCAGGTGGTGGCGCGAAGCCAATTCCGGCACAACTCCGCCATATTTGGCATGGATATCGATCTGGGAATTAATCACATTGGCGCATAATTTGCCGTTTTTTAAGATAGCGGCGGCCGTCTCATCGCAGGAGCTTTCTACTCCAAGTATTAACATAATTCTTTTGTCTTAAAAATGACGTTCCCGTAAAAATAAAATTCGGTGATTTGACATAAAATCCAATTGATGCTAATCACATACCCGTACCGCGTATTATTGCTATAAACCGTATTTTGCCCATTAATTACAACTGAATAACGAGCCATGTCAGCAAAAGCATTACTTACCGACACCTTTGCAAGAACTATAAGCTATCTGCGGGTATCTATAACCGATCAATGCAATCTTCGCTGTATGTATTGCACTCCTGACGGCATCAAAAAACTAGCCAACATTGACCTGCTGACCTATGAAGAGATACTGCGGATTGTGACACTGGCCGTTGGTATGGGAATAAAAAAAGTGCGGCTAACCGGCGGCGAACCCCTGGTGCGCAGGGGAGTTATGGACTTTATCCGCCAACTTGCCGCTCTGCCCGGCCTGACGGAAATACGCTTGACCACCAATGGAGTTTTGCTAGCGGATATGCTTGATGATCTTTATGAGGCCGGCATCCGTAAACTGAATATCAGCCTGGACAGCCTCCAAGCGGATAAATTTCGGCGAATAACCGGGCGGGACAATTTTACCAGGGTCTGGCATGGCATTGAACAGGCCCAAAAAATGGGATTTACGGCCATAAAAATCAATGTTGTCGCCATGCTAGGCGTAAATGACGATGAGATTCTGGATTTTGCCAAACTGACAATTACCAGGCCGCTGCAAGTTCGATTTATCGAATTTATGCCCATGGGAGCCGCGGCGGCAAACCAGAGGGATAAATTTATTTCAGCGGCAGAGATTATCCAGCGTATTGCCAGTCTTGGCGAACTGACGCCGGTGGCACGTCACAAGCTGCACGGCCCCGCCCGGATATTAAAACTGCCGGCGGCGGCGGGTACTATTGGTCTCATCAGTCCTTTAAGCAACCATTTCTGTGATACGTGCAACCGGCTGCGGCTAACCTCGGAGGGGAGATTACGAGCCTGTTTACTAACGGATAACGAGACTGATTTAAAACATGTATTACGCACCGGCGGCAGCGATACAGAAATAAAGAAATTAATTTTTGAGACGGTAAAAAATAAGCCCAGGGGGCATCTGCTATCCCAGACTCAAAAAACCGGCAACTGCCATGGCAGTATGTCCCGCATCGGCGGCTGATCCGACAATAATCATGTTCCCTGCCCCCTATCTTCTGCTTCATTTTGCCCCTTGCCATTTAATAATTTTGGGATTATTGATAGATAAGTTATGTAAGTGATCCCGGCCACATTCGTAGCTATCCGGCCGGAAAGTGCCTATCCTTTGCAAGTAGATTATGGGGATTTGTCATGGGCTTTGCTAAACATCTTTATCCTTCCTCAGGCTCACCCGTGAGTCCGAATACCGTAAACGAGCATTCCCCCAGGAATGACCATACACTCCGGTCGCGCCTTGAGCGGCTCCTTGACAACGCCGATGTTAAAATTAACAGCAATCGTCCCTGGGATATGCAGGTTCACAACCCCGCGCTTTATCCCCGCCTCTTCGCCCACGGTTCGTTGGGGCTTGGCGAGGCCTATATGGATGGTTGGTGGGACAGCGATTCCCTTGACGGTTTTTTTGCCCGGGTATTAAGGGCAGATCTTGCCGGCCGGGTGGCTACCTGGCGGGACGGCCTCGCTGCTTTTAAGGCCAGATTATTCAACCATCAAAGTATATCCAGAGCCTTCCAGGTCAGCAAACAACATTACGATATAGGCAATAAACTCTACCAGCGAATGTTGGATAAGCGTATGATCTATAGTTGCGCCTATTGGCGCCGCGCCAATAGTCTAGATGAGGCCCAGGAAGCAAAATTGGATGTGGTTTGCCGCAAGATGGATCTTAAACCGGGAATGCGCTTACTGGATATAGGCTGTGGTTGGGGAGGAATGGCCGCTTACGCGGCAGAAAAATACGGCGTTGAGGTGTTGGGGATTACGATCTCACGGGAACAGGCGGCCTATGCCGCAGAAAAATATACGGATCTGCCAGTTACCATTAAAATGCAGGACTACCGCAAATTGACCGGCACATTCGACCGCATCATATCACTCGGTATGTTTGAGCATGTGGGCTATAAGAATTACCGCATTTTTATGAAGAACGTCCGCCGGCTGCTGCGCCACGACGGCCTGGCATTATTACATACCATCGGCAACAACAAAACCACCAACACCACTGACGAATGGATAAACCGTTATATATTCCCCAATTCCATGCTGCCCTCTGCCAAGCAGATAAGCGCCGCCGCCGAAGGGCTGTTTGTCATTGAAGACTGGCATAATTTCGGCGCGGATTACGATACCACTCTCATGCACTGGTTTCGGAATTTTGATAAATATTGGCCTGAATTGCAGGGGCCTGAATATGATGCGCGTTTCTACCGGATGTGGAAATATTATCTCCTGGCCTGCGCCGGCTCATTCCGGGCCCGCGTCAACCAACTCTGGCAGTTGGTATTGTCCCCCATGGGCTGTATAAACGGCTATTGCGCCCCGCGTTAGTGTCTATCCTGAGATGTATTCATTGATGGGGATGTTAATTGTCTTTACTTTGTTTTTGCCAAACGCATATTGATATCAACGCCTATCCTTTCAGCATCTTTTTCGGGAACACCATTTTCTGTAAAGACGGAACTCCAGTCTGAGACAGTCTCATGAATTTTATTGACGATTTCCACAGCTTGCTGCCGCCTTATTCCAAACTGTTTTGCTTCTAGCAGAAGTGTTTCACAGGTAGGCGATATGGGGCTATTTCCTATGTTCAGAACATGTTCACGATTGAAACCGATGTTAGGCACCAAGTCAAAGGCTAGACTTAGCCGCCACCCTTTATCATCATGGAGCATTAGAAAGTTTTTCAGGTGGTCATCGGTGTTGCCGATCATGACGTTGAAAACCATCTGCCGGTATAGTCTAAGCAGATCCTCTCCGGGATTGGCGGAAATATGTTTAATCACCTGTGCCAAATCCTGGTAGCCAGCATTATAGTACCCATCAGCTTTGAGCAGTGACTGCATACTGAGCAAGTGATTACGCCCACCACCTGCATCATTGAAATCGAATCGTTTCACCAGAAGACATTTTTTAGAACCTAATGGCATAACCCTGGTCTCTGCTGTTTCAATTCCTGCCTTCCTAGCCAGTTCCATAGCTGCAGCCTCCAGACTGACTACGTCTAGTTGGTCTTTGATGCTGCTAAATTTAGCCAGATATGAGCCTTGTTTATCCTCAACAAGGGCTTTTGGCCTGGCCCCGCCTGGTGAAGAGCCAGCCTGGAGCAGCAGGGAAAATTCATCATCGGCTACGGTCGCCGGCTCCTGCTCGAATTTATCTGCCAACAGCGCCAGTTCCTGCAGGTGTCGGCTAGAAACTCTGTTTATTTTTAATTCCGGTCGTCCTTCCTCCACATAACTTAAGGCACCCAGACCATGGTTTCCCATCAACTGCAGTAATTGGGGAACACGCTGTGCGTTGCGGCTTAGGTTGCGGAGACGAGCCATGAGTTTCCGGCCCCAGTCATCCGGCAGACTGTCTTCGAAAACTCCGTGAACCCCGGCATAGGGTCGATCAGCGTTAAAAATCTCCTTAGACAACGGTAGGTGTAAGGGATCGAGAGGAAATGATTGAGATTTTTCCAGGTACTTGGAAGAGTAGCGGAACTGACCATGCAATGCTCCATTTACAGGATCCGGATCGGCAGCAATCAAGGTGCCGGCCCTGAGATCTTCTCCGGATGGCAGGGTTAGCCAGACATCCAGTCGTATCATTTCCGCCCCTTTCGGCTGCCGCCTGCTCGCTGCCGTTTACTGCTTTTTTTAGCAAACTTTGCGAAGAGGTCTTCCTTTTCGGCCAGTACGCCATACCAGGTGTCAAGCCTGTTAAGTATGCTGCTTGCCTCTAGCCAGTTTCCAATAAGCGTCTGCGGTGAGCCTTTTTCCATCCGACTATACGACTGGCGACTGAGGCCTAACCGTTGCGCGAACAGTTCCTGGCTTTCGTTCCGAGCCAAACGAGCTTCTTTCAGCCGTTGGCCAAGGTGCTTGAGCAGAGATTCTATATCCATATTTTTGTTAAACATATTTAACGAAATAACATGAATACAGATATAGTGTCAAATATTTTTCACACACTTATTTTAGTAGTGTAGCTGCCTCGATTTCAAAAGAGGGGTTTACAACAGTTTATATATCAAGCCGATGTGAACGGGCAATCTCAAAAATTCTTTCTTCTTTTAGATTGGCCTTCCCGGCAAATATGGGCCAGTTGCTCACGACTTCGATTGTCTCCTGAACAATCCTCTCTGGCCTCGGCAGACTGATACTCTCGGCTACGGCCACAAGGTCAGCCATGGTAAATTGATCCCTCTTGCCATTAATTGTCATCTGGTGTTGGCTAGTCCATTTTCCCGCCGGATTATGAGAATAGGTCACATCAAAAGCGGGGGATAGTTTCCATTTGCCATCCTTATCCATAAGAAAAGCAATATTTTTGGTATGGTCATCCTGATTACGGGCTATTACATTAAAAATCATTCGCCGATATTGCTGCAGGGCCTCGGCCTTGCTGATTCTTAATTTTCGCATTACTGCAAAGGCCTGTTCGTAACCATAGGCCCCGACCATATTAAAGTCATAATGAGCCAGACCGCATAAAGACTGCATATGGATTTTTGCTCCGTTCCGCCTGTCAAAACGCCTGGTCATAAAATGGGCTCGACCATGCTCTTCAAGCAGGCGGCACGCCGACATTTCAACACCCGCAGCCTTGGCCATCAGGTAATAGGCGTACTCAATGCGACCATATCCTTTGGGTTCTCCAAGTTCGAGATCATTGACCCCGTCAAATTTGAGAATCCAGTAATCATATCCCGCCGGAGCTTGAGCCTGGCCGGAAACAACATGCCCATTGTCATTCATGGCAATAACGGCTTTTGGCCTTGCCCCGCCTGCGGAGGTGCCGACTCTGAGAATATCCATTATTGCCTCACTGTTCTCCTGATGGTCATTACCGGCAAGATTAACATCTAAAGAGAACCGCTTTTTTGTAATCTGCTGGGCCAGCCTGGCAAGCTCTCCAATCTCAACCGGCACAGGAGTGCCAAGCCCCCGGCTTACCGTTGGTTGAAACTCCAGGGCGCCTATTCCTCGATTACCGGCATAACACAAACGCTCCACCGGGCTGAAATCAGCGCCATCACGACCAGTCCTGGCCAGCCAGGCATCAATGATGGCGTTTCCGAACTTATCCGGCAAGACATCGGCCAGTAGACCAGGCAGGCCCCGGAAGGTTTCCCTGCTCAAGGCAGGAAAGGAAAAAATACCATCACCCTGCCGGGCTGCTGACAACCCCATGTAGATTGGAGATATATCCAGCCCCTCTTTTAAAAACAGTGGGGCATATTCAAAGACAGCATAACCGCGCTCGTTAAGCCAAGAGACGGCGCCAACATCTTTGTCCCAGAGTTTGATCATGGCAGTTCTGACTTTATCTACCACTCGGAAGGCCCTCTGCTTTTTGGTAACTGATATTAAGACGCCTATGGGGGGAGGCAGTTACGTTTTTTGTTTGCCACGATCTCCAGAGGCTCGCAAGCGTTTCTTACCCTGCTGTTTCGCCAGTTGCAAGGGGCTGACTTCTGGTTCTTGAATAAACTGCTCCAGGTTGTCAAGGGCCTCAAACTCACGCAGAACAGCAATCAAAGATGAGAGCTTGCCCTTCCCTGTCTCTAGCGCCTTTACCACGTTAAGTGAAACAACTGCGGCCTTTGCCACCTGCCATTGGGTACGATTTTTGCGCAGACGTAAGGCCTTGATCCGCCTGCCAACTTCGATGGCAATCGCCTTGTCTGTCATTGAATAATAATCCACAATAGGCCTAAAATAGAACTTTGTTAACATGATTAGCCATTAGTGGCCTTTTTAAGGGCTACTGCCAAATAATAGCATGTAGGCTATTAAAGTCAAGAAAAATGAGGGTATTAAATATTTTGTGTAAACGACATATCGGTCATATTGTCGGCATTCTGTTTTCAAATATGATGCTAAAAGGTAATCAACGATTATGTTTAATCTGGCGGACAAAACAATCCAGAAAACGTATTAGAGGATTTGAGGGGAAAAACATAAAAAAAAGGGTTTACGAATAAATTCGCAAACCCTTTAATATGGCGGAGCCGACCGGGATCGAACCGGCGACATCCTGCGTGACAGGCAGGCACTCTAACCAAGCTGAGCTACGGCTCCTAAATTTTTGGTGGGCGGTACAGGGCTCGAACCTGTGACCCTCGGCTTGTAAGGCCGATGCTCTCCCAGCTGAGCTAACCGCCCCGAAAATTCCAGACACCTTTTACCAAGGCCTGCCAGTGAAGTCAAGCTAAATAGTTTGTGATACATCAACAAATTACAGCCAGACCAAGGTAAAATTCTCCACAGTTAATGGGCCGCACTCCCGGCCGCTGCCAAGGGGGCGTTGTGCACCATAATATCAGGACAAAACAGCTCACTTTCACATTCTTTAAACAACGAATCATTATCTTTAACGATTATGGCCTTCTCCAGGGCCTCATCAACGTGATCGACAAATTCTATCCGCAGGCTGTTTAATATATTATCAGGCACGTCTTTGACGTTTTTTTCATTTTCTTTTGGTACCAATACGCACGTCATATTGGCACGTTTGGCCGCTAAAAGTTTCTCGGTCAAACCACCGATGGGCAGCACCCTGCCCCGCAGAGTTACTTCACCTGTCATAGCAAGATCACGACGAACCGGCAGCTTAAGCAGGGCGGACACAATTGAGGTGGTCATCGTAATCCCAGCCGAAGGCCCATCCTTGGGGATCGCGCCTTCCGGCACATGGACATGAATATCGACCTTCTCATAAAAATCGTCGGCGATCCCCAGGCGACTGGTTCTGGAACGAACGTAGCTTAAGGCGGCCTGAGCCGACTCCTGCATCACATCGCCAAGTTTGCCGGTAATAAGCAGCTTGCCCTTACCCGGCAGCAGCACAGTCTCAATTTGCAGTATTTCACCGCCGACCGCAGTCCAGGCCAAACCATTCACCAGGCCGGTAGCATCCTTATCCTCAGCCATACCAAAACGATATTTGGGAGTGCCGAGATATTTGGCCACGCCCCGCCTTGTAATACGGTACCTGGTTGTCTTATTATTCTGCAAACGATGGCGGGCAATCTTGCGGTACATACTGGCGATACTACGTTCCAAATTCCTGACCCCGGCTTCTCTGGTATACCGCCTGATAATTTCCATTATGCTGTCGCCGTTAAAAATTACTTCACCGGCTTTGAAACCGTTGGTTTTCATCTGTTTGGGAACCAGAAACCCCTTGGCAATGGCCGATTTATCTTCTTCCGTATATCCCTCTATTGTGATGATTTCCATCCGATCCTGCAGCGGCACGGGAATATTGTACAACGAGTTCGCCGTGGTGATGAAGAACACATCAGACAAATCATAATCCAGATCCAGATAATGATCACTAAAGGCCGCATTCTGTTCCGGATCAAGAACCTCAAGCAGAGCAGAGGCCGGATCCCCGCGAAAATCGGCACTCATTTTGTCAACTTCATCGAGGCAAAAAACCGGATTATTCACCTTTACCTTTTGTAGAGACCGAATAATCCGGCCTGGCATTGCGCCGATATAGGTGCGCCGATGCCCCCGGATCTCCGCCTCGTCACGAACCCCGCCCAATGAAAGCCGGGTAAATTTACGACCCATGGCCCTGGCAACCGATTTACACAGTGATGTTTTACCAACTCCGGGCGGGCCCACCAGACATAAAATCGGGCCACTTATCTTTTTTACCTGCGCCTGGACGGCCAGGTATTCCAGAATTCTTTCTTTCGGATTACGCAGGCCGAAATGGTCTTCATCCATAATCTCTTCGGCCTTATTTATATCCAGCTTTTTCCTGGTTTTATGATACCAGGGCAAACTCAATATACAGTCGATATAATTATGCACCACCGTGGCCTCAGCGGAAGAAGGCGGCATCATGCGCAACTTCTTTAATTCATGCTCTACTTTCTCGTTGGCCTCTTTGGAAAGTTTTTTATTTTTTAGCCGCTCAACCAGTTCATCAAGCTCGGCCCCCTGCTCATCCCGGCCGTTGCCCATCTCCTCTTTTATGACCCGCATCTGTTCATTCAGATAATAATCACGCTGGTTTTTGGCCAATTTTTTTTTGACCTTTGCATGAATCGCCCCTTCAAGGGAGATAATCTCTGTCTCACGATTAAGCATCTCCAAGACAAGGTCATAACGCGCCACCAGATTAACGGTCTCCAGAATAGTCTGCTTTTCAGCTGTTTTGACGGGCAGATGTGAGGCCAGGACATCAATGAACTTCGCGGGATGGGTAATTTTGCTGACAGAGGCGGCGACATCATTGGACATACTTTTATTGCCGGAGACATATCTTTTAAAAGATGCCAAAAGATTCCGTTGATAGGCAACAATTTGGGAATCATCAACAGCCTCAACCGAGAATTCCTCAACTTGAGCCATAAAAAAATCATTATTATCGACAAAGGAGTCAATGCAGCCCCGCCTTCTCCCCTCCAGGAGTGCCTTAATCGTACCATCGGGCAAACGCAGAAGTTGCAGGACAGCAGCAATAGTACCAATTTTATGGACGTCCTTAGGAGACGGTGAATTCACGGATGTGTCAAGTTGGGTAGTAAGAAATATCTCAAGACGATTGGCCATGGCGTACTCAAGCGCCTTGATGGATCGGCCCCGGCCAACAATAAGCGGCGCCACCACATGCGGGAAAATAACAATATCCCGCAGGGGCATGAGAGGATATATGGCCGTATTATGCTCGTGGGCAATCATAAAATCAGGCGCTCTTTTTTTCTTTTTCATAGAGGACAACCGGGTAATCACCATTCAGGATTACTTGTTCGCTTATCACGCACTCCTTAACATTTTTGGCCGAGGGCATTTCGTACATTATATCAAGCATCGCCTCTTCCATAACTGATCTCAACCCCCGGGCACCTGACTTTCTTTTTATTGCTTCAGAGGCAATGGCAGTTACAGCCCCTTCAGTGAAACGCAGCCGGATGTTATCGTATTCAAAAAGCTTTTGATATTGTTTTATCAAGGCATTTTTAGGCTCCCGCAAGATACGAACCAGATCATCCTGTTCCAATTCATTCATCGTGGCAATGATCGGCAAACGTCCGACAAATTCGGGAATCAAACCAAAGAGCAACAGGTCTTCCGGCTGGAGTTGGGCCAGAATTTCTCCCATCTTTTTCTTTGTTTTACCAACCACTTTGGCGCCGAAACCCATGGATTTAGGGCCGTTCCTCTTGGTGACCACCTTATCCAGGCCAACAAAGGCGCCAAACAAAGGCGCCACCGCAAATAAATAAGATATTTGTGGTATCAATATTTATATATTTTTGCTGCGGATGTTTACGACCGCCCTTGGGGGGAATAGCGGCAACGGTACCCTCAATAATTTTTAGCAGGGCCTGCTGGACACCCTCGCCGGAAACATCACGAGTAATAGAAGCGGAATCTGATTTCCGGGCAATTTTATCTATTTCATCAATATAGATAATTCCACGGCAGGCCTTTTCGACATCATTATCGGCGGCCTGGAGAAGATTAACCAGGATATTTTCCACATCCTCGCCCACATAACCAGCCTCGGTAAGGGTAGTGGCATCAGCCATGGCAAAGGGGACATTCAGGATACGGGCCAGGGTCTGGGCCATCAGGGTCTTGCCGCTGCCCGTTGAGCCGATGAGCAGAATATTACTCTTTTGCAGCTCCACGCCATCGTCTTTGTTTGAATCTATTCTCTTATAATGGTTATGCACGGCCACCGCCAAAGCCCGTTTGGCATCATCCTGAGCAACCACATAATCATCCAGCCTTTCCTTAATTTCTTTGGGTTTCAGATTGCGCGCCTCCGGTGGAGATGCCACTTCTGGTTGTTCCTCACGCACTATCTCATCACAAAGCGTAATACACTCATCACATATATAAACCTCGGGCCCGGCAATTATTTTTTTAACCTCGTTCTGACTCTTACCGCAAAACGAGCAGCAGGCGCCGCGATCCGTATCTTTTTTATCGGCCATTAAATTTACTCCCCAGCTTCACTTATATCAGGACGTTTCTGCAATACCTTATCAATCAGGCCGTATTTTTTGGCCTCCTGGGCACTCATAAAATAATCCCGTTCAGTATCGCGCTGTATTTTGCTTACCTTCTGTTTACAATGATGGGCCAACATCTTATTCAAACCCTGGCGCATCTTGATAATTTCCTTGGCGTGAATATCAATATCCGAAGCCTGCCCCTGATAACCGCCCATGGGTTGATGAATCAGTATGCGTGAGTTGGGCAGGGCATATCTCTTGCCGGCCGCGCCAGCGGCCAGAAGAATGGCACCCATACTGGCCGCCTGCCCCATGCACAGGGTAGCGACATCGCATTTAATATAGTTCATCGTATCATAGACAGCCAGACCGGCGGTGACTACCCCGCCGGGTGAATTGATATAAAAGGTAATATCCTTCTCCGGATCATCCGCCTCCAGAAAAAGAAGTTGGGCAACAATCACGTTGGCAATATCATCATCCACCGCCGTTCCCAAAAAAATTATGCGCTCCCGCAAAAGCCTGGAATAGATATCGAAGGCCCGCTCACCCCGGGGGCTTTGTTCAACTACCATGGGGATAAGACTCATGATTTTTCTCCCGCTCCGACAGCATCAGTCTCAGGCACGGCTGCCGGTTCGCCAAAAACAACCTTGGTCTCATCCCGGAGAAACTTTAAAACCTTTTCGTTCAACAACTCGTTCATAAATGGCATAAGACTATCGCGGCCCTGGAAATATTTTTTTACATCGGCAACCGTCATACTATACTGCTCGGCAATTCTCTCGTAACCGGCATTAATATCCTCTTCGGCCAATTTTATTTCTTCCTGCTCGGCAATTCTTTTGATGATAAAATCGCCCCTAAC
>JAADIV010000102.1:0-1058 GCA_013151175.1 Deltaproteobacteria bacterium
CATGAGTTCCAATGTGAAGGTTCATGTATCAGGGGCAAGAAGGGCGAGGCGGTGGCCATCGGTATGCTGGAGCGTTATATTGTGGACTGGATGGTGCATCAGGGTAAAAATATGGTCAAGTCCTGCGCCCTGCCGCGTGATGCCAAGGTGGCAATTATCGGTTCCGGGCCGGCCGGTATGGCGGTGGCCTATTATCTCGCCCATGATGGCTACCATTGCACCATCTTTGAAGCCCTGCCCGTTTTGGGGGGTATGCTCTCGGTGGGAATTCCTGCTTACCGCTTGCCGCGCTATATCATCAATGCCGAATTTGAGGCCTTGAAAAATTGTGGGGTAGAAATTGTTCATAATGTCCAAATTGGTGTGGATAAGACCCTGGAAGATTTACATAAAGAGGGCTTCTCCGCCGTATTCATGAGTCCGGGGGCTCATGCTAGCCGTAAGCTTGGCATAGAAGGTGAGGATCTCAAGGGTGTCATGCACGGCGTTGATTATCTGCGCGATGTTAATATGGGTAAAGATGTTAAGTTGGGCCGGGATGTGGTCGTGGTGGGTGGCGGTAATGTGGCCATTGATGTGGCCCGGACGGCTCTACGCACCGGCTCCGAAAATGTCTTTATTCTTTATCGCCGCACTATAACGGAAATGCCGGCTGCCAAGGCGGAAATTCATCACCTGCAGGAAGAGGGGGTGAAGGTGGAAATTTTGGCGGCGCCCATTAAAATCCACGGGGAAAATGGCCGGCTTAAACAGGTCGAGTGTCTAAGGATGCGGCTAGGTGAATGTGATGCCTCCGGACGTTGTCGTCCGGTAGCCATTGAAGGCTCAAATTTTATGATTAGGGCCGATGCCGTTATCGCGGCCGTTAGCCAGAATGTTGATGCCACTGCCGCCGCCGGGACAGATATAGCCATGACAAAATGGGGAACATTCGCGGTGGATCCTGTGACCTTGCAGGCCAACGTGCCGTGGGTGTTTGCTGGCGGAGACGCAGTTCTCGGCCCACAAACCGCTGCCAAGGCTGTGCATCAGGGGCGGGTGGCGGCCGAATCCATCAA
>JAADIV010000102.1:1075-14589 GCA_013151175.1 Deltaproteobacteria bacterium
TATTGAGGGTCAGGATTGATGGTTTAGTCCGCTTTTTGGGTCAGATCAATTGGTTCAGGATTGTTGTCCTGTGAATTTGTTTTATCCATCTCCAGGCCAAGATCCGCAGGCTCGTTTGCCGGTGGCACCCTTTCCAGAGTGAGATCATCAAAGTCAAATTCGGGGCTAGCGGCGCCGGAGGAGCTTTCTAAGCGCAAGTCAGGTAGATCTTTATTATCTTGATGCGCCGCCGGTTTTTCTGCGCCTGGGCTGTCTTGCGGTGTTTGTTGGGGGGGGTGAAGTAAATCAGAGAGGTCGATTTGTTCGAGGTCAATGGGGATCTGGCCGTTGTCCCGACTCTCGCTCTGGTTATCCGGTTTCGCATCATTAATTTCAAGGATTAATGACTCCGTATCCTGAGGGGCGGCCATATTATTTGTCAGCGTATGCTCCTTTTCAGGGGCTGTTTGTGCCTTTTTTCCTAAACTTTCCAACGGTTCGATGCCAATCTTTTCCGGTTGCGGTTCAGCCGGTTCGGCGTTTTTCTGAGCTTGCGGAACAATAACCTCCGCATCGGCCAATTCCGGATCATCGGAATTATTGGCTTCCATGACAATCTCCGACAGCTCCGGGGTTAGTATATCCTCAAAATCAACAACCTGTCCCGCAGATGGCTCCTCCTGCTCCGGGATATTATCCGCCGTGGGAGTATCAGGAGTTGCAATATCTGCCAAGTCCATATTGTCCACGGAGTCATCAGAATCTCCGGCTGATAGGGCAGAGGTCAGGAAAAAACATTTTTCGGCCTGAATTGCCGTGCCCCTTAACTGTGCCTGAATTGCCGATAAATCATGTTGGCATTTGCTGCATGAAGTCAGATTATCAAAAGACATACGACCGCATTTTGGACAAAGCATGGTTTTATTCCCTGTCATTAATTGGCATTACCGGCGCCTACGGGCAGTTGATGCCAGGTGGGAAAGCATCCCGGCACAAATTATCCGCATAACTGCAACTTAATTTCAGTAATGTCTGGTTAAGAATTCGCCTACCCGTTTATACTACGCCGGAAAATACTAACTGGTCAAGCATACTTGGCAAATGCTTGCAAAATAATTCATATCAGGCTAAAAAGTCAATTGTCTTTCGGCCGCCCGGTTAAGGCGATAAAACAGCAGGGCCTAGCCATTCTCTCTGGAAATTGCATTCGAATATTCACCTTAACAATAAGGGGGTTATGCCCACCATGATCAGGTTATTTACCATTATTATACTTGCAGCCTGGACTTTTACCGCTGGCTGCTCTTCCCACGTTTATATTCGCCATTTGGCTTCTGACGCCTGCCTGGTTACCCCGCAGCAATCAACTAAAAAGGATGTCCTAAATTATATGGGGCCGCCGGATAACCGTCTGACCGGGCCAAATGGCGAAGAGTGGATTTATTATCAACGGCACCAGAGTTCGTTGCGCAAGCTCCCCTATGTGGGGGACAAAATGGGGGATGAGAGTTATGAGGCGATGATTGTCACCTTCAATGGCAACCGGGTCAAGACTTGTGTTTATCGTGCCTATAATGAGCGGGAATTTAAGAATTCCAAACTCAAAACCAACAAGTCAAAATCTGTTGATAAAAAATAACTATACTACAGCCCGGGCCAGGATGATCCGGGAACAGCTTGTGCCCAGGGGCATAATAGATCCCGCAGTAATTGCGGCCATTGAAGCAGTTCCCCGGCATCTTTTTGTTGAAGATGCGCTGCAGGGGCAGGCCTACGGCGATTTTTCCCTGCCCATTGGCGATGGGCAAACCATCTCCCAGCCCTTTGTCGTCGGGCTGATGACTCAGGCTCTGCATTTAAGCGGTCGGGAGAGGGTCTTGGAAATTGGTACCGGTTGCGGCTATCAAACGGCTATCCTGTCAATGCTTTGTGACAAGGTCTATACCGTTGAGCGGGTGAAACCGCTCTTTATAAAAGCCCGCCGTAATTTTGATCAGCTCCATTATCTGAATATTATCTGTAAATTTGATGATGGCACAGTTGGTTGGGCCGCTCATGCACCCTACGATGCGATTATTGTCACGGCTGCCGGTCCGGCTGTTCCTGAGTCCCTGCTCGCCCAGTTGGCAGATCCCGGCATCATGGTCATTCCGGTTGGCAGTCGGGCAAGTCAGACGCTTAAGCTCCTGAAAAAAAAAGATGGCATAGTGAGCGAGGAAGATATGGAAAATGTCCGCTTTGTTAAATTGATTGGCAGGGAAGGTTGGTAGGCTGGCACCTGACTCCTAGTTAAAGAGTCCCCCCAATTCATACAGCAGGCCCAGTGGCAAGGCAACCAGGGTGGCAGAAAACGGATCTCCTGCCGCTAGCAAAAAGCCGGCGGCCAGGATGGCGCCGTAACCATACAGGCGGTGTTTGCGGAAATAACCCCGTTTTACCAGGCCGCTTTTGGTGGCGGCCGCCATAAGAAAGGGAACCTCAAAGGCAAGGCCGAAGGCCAGAGCGTTGCGGGCGACAAAGGTTAAATAAGCGCCGAATTTTGGCATGGGGCGCAGGTTGTGACGGGCAAATCCCATAAAAAAAGAAAGCATTTGGGGTAAAACGACCAGATAGGAAAACAGCACCCCGGCGCCAAATAATAATGTGGCACCCAAAACGATCATCAAGGCCAGTCGTTTTTCGTTTTTCCGCAGGCCGGGGGATACGAACCGCCATAGTTGATAAAGAAGCATCGGACAGCCGGCGATGATGCCAACCAGGATAGATAGTTTCAGATAGCTGAAAAAGGCTTCAGTGAGGTTGGTGTAAATCAGGCTTGCCAGATCAGGGTAGGCCGTAAAGAGGGGGGACACCAGGAACCGGGTAATTGGCTTGATAAACAGATAGGCAATAACACAAAACAGCAATATGGTGGAAAATGAGACAATCAGTCTGCGCCGCAGTTCATCAAGATGATTGACAAAATGATCACGGACGATGTTCATCTGATACCTTCGCGTCCGCTTGTGGTTGTGCCGTTGGAGCTGCTTTCTCATCTGGCTGACCGCTGTCCTGCGCGTCTACAGCACAGGCGTCTTGCCCCTCATCCCCAACGTCATCATTTTCTTCATCATCCTGCCCGGTATCATCATCGGTATCATCGACCGTCCAGTCCTCCGGTTTATTGTTCTTGAAGGGCTTTTCCCAGTCGGAGTTGTCAACCGGCGGAATTTGCAGGGGCTCTTTCCATGGTTGTGACTCATCATCATCCTCGGACAGGCTGTCTTTCAGGGAATTTGCCGCCTTCTTCAGTTCCATCATCTGCCGGGCCAGAGTCTTGGCGAGATCCGGCAGTTTATCGGGACCCACGACAATAAGAGCCACGCCCATAATCAAAATCAATTCAGGAAGTCCAATACCAAACATAGCAGTAGTAAAATAAAAAGGTTAACAGTTAATCTACCAAACGGTAGGAGGCCAAGTCGTTTATCGGCTTATGTCAATTATCCAACTACTATACTCCATTACACCTCATTTGACATTTTAAATCGCTTTGGCTATGATAGTTCCGCTGTTTGTTGTGGATTATCGGAGTCTATTTTACACATTATGTGGGTAGCTATTCAGGTACAAGCGAAAGGCTGCCCTAAACTATGAATTGTAACTGTTCAGGTAAGCACAGGCTCCGGATTGGGTGTAGCTGAGCAGTTTAATGGAAGGAAATTATAATGGCCAATGTAGTGGTTGTAGGAACTCAATGGGGCGATGAAGGCAAGGGTAAAATCGTTGATCTTTTAACCGGCTATGCCGACTATGTTGTCCGTTTTCAGGGCGGCAATAACGCCGGGCACACCCTGGTTGTCGATGGTCAAAAATTCGTTTTCCACCTGATTCCCTCAGGCATATTAAACGTCGATAAAAAATGTTTTATCGGTAACGGTGTTGTCCTGGATCCGGCGGTTCTTCTGACGGAGATGGAGGAACTGGCCGGTAATGGTCTTGCCGTAACTCCGGAGCGTCTTGCCATCAGCGAAAATGCCCACTTAATCATGCCGTATCATAGGATGCTTGATCTGGCTAGCGAGGCCGGTATGGCTGATGACAAGAAGATTGGTACCACCGGCCGAGGTATCGGCCCTTGCTACGGAGATAAAATTCTCCGCAAGGGCATCAAGATGGGAGAATTACGCGATGAAGACCTCTTTAAGGATAAACTGCGTGATAATATCAGGGAGAAGAATCTGCTGTTGGGAGGTTCCGGTGCCTCACTGTCCTTTGACGAGATTTACGGGCAGTACATGACCTACGCCGAAAAATTAATTCCCTTTGTCAGGAATGTTTCTGTGGAGTTGGATAAGGGGCGCAAGGCGGGTAAAAACATATTGTTTGAGGGGGCGCAAGGTACCCAACTAGATATTGATCACGGCACCTATCCCTTTGTCACGTCATCTAATACCGTAGCTGGCAACGCCTGTGTTGGCTCAGGGTTCGGACCCGCGCATATTGACGCGGTTGTTGGTGTTCTGAAAGCCTATACCACCAGGGTTGGTGAAGGTCCCTTCCCCACCGAATTATTTGACGACACTGGGGAATCTATCCAAAAAAAGGGGGGCGAGTTTGGTGCGACTACCGGTCGAAAGCGCCGCTGCGGTTGGCTTGATGCTGTTATCGGCCAGGAAGCGGCTCGTCTGAACGGGCTTACCGGGTTGGCGATTACCAAGTTGGATGTCTTAAGCGGTCAGCCCAAGATAAAAATTGCCACATCCTATCTGGACGGGAGTCAAAAGCTGA
Source organism: Deltaproteobacteria bacterium (assembly GCA_013151175.1). Lineage (GTDB taxonomy): Bacteria > Desulfobacterota > Desulfobulbia > Desulfobulbales > VMSU01 > JAADIV01. The sequence continues at coordinate 5,825 of JAADIV010000102.1, forward strand.
CGGCCATGCCCGGTAATATAAGGCAGGCTGCTCGTTTACAGCCGGTATATGAAGAGGTGTCTGGTTGGCAAGAGGAACTTGACCAGGTATCAAGCTTGGATGATTTACCGGCCAATGCCCGCGATTACGTCAAACGCATTGAAGACCTTACCGAAACGCCGGCCAATATTATCTCCGTGGGGCCGGGCCGCGAGCAGACCATTATGCTGCGAAATCCCTTTGCGACAAAGTAGTTTACGGCACTAGCGCCGGACGTACATGACGCCGGCCATAACATCGGCCATATCTTCCGCACTCTGCGCCAACATATTAGCCACCGCCGGAGCGCCGTTTGAGCGCCTGATGGTGGGCGGTGTTACTGAGTTCAATAATGAGTGGAGCATATCATCCTGGGGATAGCTCATGGGCTGATCCATGGCCTGGGTGATATGCCATACTGTTTTGCCGGTTTTGGCGTTAATTAGACGCACCGTTAAATCCAGGCGGGCGCCACCCATTTCGGTGCCTGTCAGTGCGTAATTAATCCGCCCGGCTAGTACTAAATCCACCTTGCCTTTTCGTCCCGCCGTTATCGCTTCATTGGCATTACCGTATTGACCCGACAATAATTTGACTCTGGCAAAGGTTTGCTTTCCCAGAAGTATATCCTGAAAAATAGCGGCTGCCCCTGCACCAAAACCGGCATTCATATTAGCGGGCAGAGCAAAAGGCATAATCCCCACCGAAGACTGGGCATAGGCCTGATTGTTGAGCGGATGAATAAAGACGACCGGCGCCCCTTTTTTGACCGCAACCTGGGTAGAAGCCTGTTGCTCTGTTATGGTGGAACAACCGCCGCATAAGATAACCGCCCAAAATACAAACAATATTTTCGTGATTGCGTTCATGAAAAACCTCAGAAATTTTCATCCCCTGACAATGTATCAATAACGGGGCCGCCGTCGGCTAGCATATAATTGATAGTCAAGCTGCGATAAAGTTCTAAACCGGCGGCAGACAGCACCTCCTGGGAGACGGCGTCAATTATCTTGACATTGATAATAATGGACTTGGGGGTTATCGAGTAGGTTCCTGCCACAATGGCATTGGCCTCATGCTCTTTGGCAAGTTGGCCGCTTTCCCGGCTGAGGACAAGCTCTCCCGCCTTACTCTTTATTAACAAGCCCGGCATCTTACGCACCTCAACCACCCCATATCCGTGGTCAAATAGGCGGGTCGCCAGTGATTCACTAAGGGCCCGGCCAAAGTTTGAGGTTTTATAAAGATCATCCAAATTGACCAGGGTGGTAAAAATCAACTTGTCGTTCCGTACCAGGGAGGGACGCCGATTGGCAATGAGTTGGCGGGCCAGATTTTCACCAATCCCAAAGAAATCAGGGCTAGTGGCCGATAAGGTCTCTGCCTTATGCATCTGACTACAGCCGGTCATGACGATGACTAGCGTCACCGCGATTAACCAGCCGCAGCCATTCAACAACCAGGGAATTATTGTTTGCCTGTCTGCCCTGTATCGCATATCATCTCCGAATTTATTTGCCGTTGGCCCGGCTAGAAAAATTTTGTACCCGCACCAGAGCCGCTTTCTTGTGTGGAGCAGCCTCATCGTTAAGCATTTTGCGTGTTACTGGATCCAAGCCAAATACCAGGCTAGCATTTGACAGCACCATGCCGTCATTATTTCTCAGGATTCTGGCATTTAAGAAAATTTGGCCGTTGGCGTAAGTATAGGTTCCAACCACCATGGCCTGGGAGTTATGTACATAACTCAGTTCTTTCATATCCCTGGACAGGCCATATTCACCGCTTTTTTGCCGAATCATGATACCGGCAGTCTTCCGGACATCAAGAACCGCAACCCCGGCCAATTGCAGGTCTCCCATCAATTCCTCACCAATATAACGCCCCAGAGATGAGGTCTCGTACAAATTATTTAGATTAACAAAGGAATTAATTGTCAGGGTGTAATCACCGGCAATACTTTCTCGTGAGTTTACCAACAACTGTTTCCCTAAATCCCGCACCCTGGCTTTTAGGGCCATGGATTCAGCTGTTGGTGTAACCGCCTTTTTAGCTTTATGCCGCCGGAGAAAAGAGGGCAGATAGTCCCAGAAGGTTTTTTCCGGCGGGGGGGCTACTACTCTTTCGGTTCTGTACTGATAATCAGCACCTATGGGTTCTGAATAATTTGTTGACCACGCGCCGCTCCAGGCATTATCCGCACCCGGCCCGGCAACAACGAGGAGGCCGATAAAACAGGCAGCTACGCCGATTTTCGCCCCGAGACAATTGCCAATCATCGCCGCGTCTCCTGTGATTTATATTGTGATGCCGAAATGGCGATAGGCTGCGGTGGCGCGGCTGGATAAACCACGGCCTGATAGCGGTCTCTGCCCCATGTCGGCCCCAGGAGACGGATGCTTGCCCCCGCTGCCGATAAAGCGCTGCCGCCAGCGCTGCATGAGGTTAAGGTAGCCAGGATAAAATAAATAAAAATTGCTCTCCCAATTATTTTTTTCATGCCGTAATTCCTCAAGCCCGCGGCTTGGTTAAAAGGTCAATTTCTTGACAAATTTGGCGGGAATATTTTTCCCGCCATCAGGTTGTCCACATTAATCTAGCCAAGGCCTAATTGCCGGTGAATACACGTCATATCAACGAGATAGTATAAATGGCCATTACGTTTTGCCTGGCCTGTACCCTGACACTGGTGATTTAATGCATCTTTAATGCCAATTAATAACGATTGTCGGTTGACCGTAAAAAACTATTGCCAAAATTTGCAAAATGATTACATTAGTCGGGTTTTAGTCGGCTTTGTAAAAAAGCAGGCCGTTGTTGCGTAGAGTTGTTGACAAAATGGACGAGTTCCGCCGGAACACTACTACACAAGTAAAGGAGCCACTATGGCACGGATTACAGTTGAGGATTGTCTGGAATTAATCGGCAGTGAAAATCGTTTTGCCTTAATTCATTTGGCAATTGCCAGATTAAAACAACATCGTAAAGGCATGCCCATGTTGGTTGAAGGTAAAAACAAAGAGGTTGTAATGACCTTGAGGGAAATTGCCGCCGGCAAGGTAACACCGGAAAATTTAAAAAAGTTCGCAGAATCTGCCAAGGCAGAAGCTGCGGCTGAGGCGGCAGAGGTCTCCGCGGTTCTGGCTGAGACTTCTGAAACTAGCGGGGAGGTCAAGGCCGTACCCGCACCAGTAAAAGAACAACAGGAAGAACTCGCTAATTAGAATGGATTTTTATAATACGCTAGGTGTCTCGCGCTCTGCCAGCGCCGATGAGATTAAAAAAGGTTATCGCAAGATGGCCAAAAAATATCATCCTGACCGTAATACGGGAGACAAGGAGGCCGAGGAAAGATTTAAAGATGCCGCTGCGGCCTACGAGGTTCTCAGTGATCTGCAGAAACGGCAAATCTATGACCAATACGGCGAAGAAGGTTTGAAAAGTGCCGGATATGGCGGCCCCGGCAATGCCGAAGACATTTTCTCCAGTTTTGGCGATGTTTTTGGCGATCTGTTTGGTTTTGGCAGCGGCAGATCTACGCAGCAAAGACGTAACGGGCCAACACCTGGTGCCGATCTGCGCTATGACCTGCAAATTTCATTTATGGAGGCGGTGCACGGCGTCAATAAGGAAATAACAATTACCAAAGCGGAAACCTGCTGGACATGTGATGGCACCGGGCTGCGTCCTGGTCATCAGAGCCAGACCTGCTCCATGTGTAATGGCCACGGTCAGGTGACGCGGGCGCAGGGTTTTTTCCGGATCAACTCGACATGTCCCCAGTGCCAGGGAAGTGGTGAGATTATCTCTGACCCCTGCCAGGACTGCGGCGGCAATGGCCTGGTCAATAAAAAGAAAAAGGTGGCGCTGAAAATTCCCGCCGGGGTGGATACCGGCGCTCGTATGCGTTTGACGGGTGAGGGTGAAGGCGGACGCAAGGGAGGGGCGGCTGGGAATCTCTATGTCATTATTCACGTTGAGCCTCATGAGTTTTTTGAACGGGAGGGACAAAATATTTACTGTACCTTGCCAATTTCCATGGTAAAAGCCGCTTTGGGTACTAAAATTGATGTGCCGACCATCCACGGCAAAAAATCTATCACCATCGCAAGAGGCTCGCAAGCCGGCCAGTCAATTACCGTTCGCGGCGAGGGTGTGCCGAGTCTGCGCGGCCAGGGACGGGGGGATATGATAATAAGTCTGCAGGTTATGACCCCCACCGCTCTATCTGGAGAGCAGAAAGATTTATTGATAAAATTTGCCGAACTCAGCGGCGAAAAAGAAGACCAACCGGAGGAAGATGGCTTTTTCAAAAAGCTGTTGAACCATTTATAGTGTCAAAACGTACCCTTAACCATTTTGATGCAGCGGGTAATGCCTGGATGGTAGATGTTTCTGCTAAAGATGATACCGCCAGAGAGGCCGTAGCAAGGGGAACCATTCAGATGACCCCTGGCGGATATGACTTGGTGAAGGCCGGCGGTATGGCCAAGGGCGATGTTCTGGGCGTGGCCCGTATCGCCGGGATAATGGCCGCCAAAAAGGTGGATCAGCTTATCCCCTTGACGCACCCTCTAAATATCAGTAAGGCGGAGATCGCCTTTGATTTTGATGATGCTTCCCATGCTATCATTATTACGGCAACCACCAAGATGGTCGGTAAGACCGGCGTTGAAATGGAGGCGCTTACGGCCGTATCGGTCGCGGCCCTGACCATTTACGATATGAGTAAGGCGGTGGACAAGGGTATGATTATCAGCGATATCATGCTGCTTAAAAAAAGTGGTGGTAAAAGCGGCACGTTTATCCGATAATAGACCACTTCCCAAGTAACAAAAAATGTATGGGTGCGATACGGTACTTTTTACGGCCCATAGTGGAGGAAGATATGGACAAAGAAAGAAAGGCTTATTTTCGTGAGAGATTGGAGAAGATGCTCAATGATGTTTTATCAGAAGCGGATAAAACATTATCAGAAATGATTGGCCATAATGATCGATACCCTGATCCGACTGATCGGGCATCAGCTGAGTCAGACCGCAGTTTTGAGCTCAGAATAAGGGATCGGGAGCGGCAGTTGCTCGCTAAAATAAAATCGGCCATTGGGCGCGTTGATAGCGATGATTTTGGCGTCTGTGACAGTTGCGGCAATGATATTTCAGCCGCACGGCTAGAGGCCAGGCCGGTTACCACTCTATGTATTGATTGCAAGACTAAACAGGAAAACCATGAAAAAACTCATGCCGGTTAATTAGTCGGTATCAGGTTTATACTATGCCGGAACTTCGTAAAGATCCAATTCTTGGCCGTTGGATAATTATATCCAAGGAAAGGGGCAAAAGACCTACTGATTTCATCATCGACAAAATTCCCAGTAAGGGCGGCTTTTGTCCTCTCTGTTCGGGTAACGAAAAAACTACACCGGCAGAGGTGCTACGCTATAGTGATCGTTCCCACACCGCCAATGCCCCTGGTTGGTCTCTACGGGTGGTGCCCAACAAATATCCGGCACTGGTTATTGAGGGTGGTCTGGACAAGGAGGGAGAAGGCCTGTATGACAAAATGAACGGAATTGGCGCCCACGAGGTCATAATCGAATCTCCCCGGCACGGGGATTCTTTTGTCTATCTTCCTCTGGCCCGCATGAAACAGGTGTTTTTTGCCTTTCGTGACCGTCTTATTGACCTGGCTCATGACCCCCGTTTCCGTTATGTTATGATCTTCAAAAATCAGGGTAAGGCTGCCGGCGCCTCCTTGGAACATTCGCATTCGCAGTTGGTCGCTCTGCCTATCCTGCCGCGTATGATTGTTTCCGAACTACAGGGCAGTCTCACCTACTACAAGTACAAGGAACGCTGCATCTTCTGTGATATTATCCGCCAGGAAAGGCGCGATGCCGTGCGGGTGGTCTGTGAGAATGACATGTTCATCGTCATTGCACCGTTTGCGCCCCGTTCGCCGTTTGAGATGTGGGTTCTACCCCGGCAGCACTCGGCGGACTATATAACCATGAGTGATCACCAGTTTGAGATGCTGACCCAAATATTTTCCGAGTGCTTGAGACGCCTGGACAAATGTGTGCCAAATGTCCCATACAATTTTGTTCTCCACACCGCGCCATTGCGTTCAAAGCCCCTGGAACATTTTCACTGGCATTTTGAGATAGCGCCAAAATTGACCCAAATTGCCGGATTTGAGTGGGGCTCCGGTTTTTATATCAACCCGACTCCGCCGGAAGATGCTGCCAAATATCTGCGGGAGGTAACGATATGAAAAATATACTGCTTGTTGATGATGAAGAGTCCATTCATCTCTTGTACCAGGAAGAACTGGAGGAAGAGGGTTACAGGGTATATTCCGCTTTTTCGGGCGAGGAGGGGTTGGCCAAGTTGGATGATATCAAGGTTGATCTGGTAATTCTTGATATAAATATGCCCGGTATGAACGGCCTGGAAGTCCTGCGCCAAATAAAGTCAATAAACCAGAATCTGCCGGTTATTCTCTGCTCGGCGTATCAGGAGTTCAAGCAGGATCTGTCTTCATGGGCTTCGGATGAATATCTGGTTAAGTCGGCCAATCTTGATGAGTTAAAAGCGGCAGTAAAGAGGCATCTTGGTTAGCGAATGAGGGACATACAGAATCAGCCCGACTTCCGCAAGATTAACATCAAGAAAGTTGGGGTCAAGAATATATCTTACCCGATTACTGTGCTAGATAAAGCAAATGCCACGCAAAAAACCATTGCCACGGTTAATATGTATGTCAATTTACCGCATCAGTTCAAAGGTACCCATATGAGCCGGTTTGTGGAAATTCTCAACCGTTTTCACGGAGAAATTAACCTGAAAAATTTTCATAATATCTTGGGCGAGATGAAGAGCCGGCTTCAGGCCCAAGCCGCCCACATGGAAATTGAATTCCCCTATTTTTTGAAAAAATCTGATACGGCTGCCGGAGCGGCGGCTGTTGAGTACCGTTGCCGGATGCACGGTTCTTTGCAGGATGAGGATGATCTGGTTATGGAAATCATGGTACCTATCCGGCCGCCTAGCTCGGCCCCGGCTAGCGGTGTGATGCCCAGATCCCTGGGTAATTGGGGTATTGCCAAAGTGGCCTTGCGCTTTTTGCGCTTTATTTGGATTGAAGACCTGATTATCATGATTGAGTCAGTTGCCAGTCACAATCTTAGTTGGAGCAGCCCTAATCCACCTGGCAGTCATGATGAGCTTACCCTGGAGAATATGACCCGCAGTCTGGCTCGGAAATTACGGGACAATAAAGACATCTGTTGGTTCAATGTTAACATAAAAAATTTTTCCCAAAGCGGAGATACCTTTGCGGCTCTGGAGTGGCAGAAGGCATGAAGAACCAACTTATTTTTGAAATTGGCACCGAAGAAATTCCCGCCGGCTATCTTTTACCTGCTCTTGGGGAACTGAAGGGAAATATGGCTCAAAGTCTGGCGGATTTACGCCTGACAAGCCGTGAGATAAATGGCGCCGCCACCCCGCGCCGCCTGGTTATCTGCGTTGAAGACCTGCTTGCCCGTCAGCCCGATAGAACCGAAGAAATTTTAGGCCCCCCCAAAAAAGCGGCCTTCGACCCGGCGGGTAATCCGACCAAGGCCGCCATCGGTTTCGCCAGATCCAGAGGGGTCAGTATCGCGGATATAAAAATTGCAAACACCCCCAAGGGTGAATATTTGCTGATCCGCCAGGAACAAAAAGGTCGTCCGACAGAAGAATTAATGGTGGAACTTCTGCCTGAGTTACTGAAATCAATTTCATTTCCAAAATCCATGCATTGGGGCGAAGCCCGCACCAGTTTTGCCCGTCCCATTCAATGGCTTTTAGCCTTGTATAATGGTGCTGTTATCCCCTTCACCGTTGACGGCGTGGGCGATTCGGCGGACGTCACTTACGGTCACCGTTTCATGGCCCCCGGCGCGATTAAGATAAAGGATTACCGGCAATATCTGGATGCCTTGCGGGTTAGTTATGTGTTGGCCGATCCGCAGGAGAGAAAAGAGGCCGTCCTTAGGGAAATAAACAGGGTCGCCCAAAAATCCGGCGGTCGCATCCTGCCTGACGATGATTTGCTAGCGACGGTAGCCAATTTGGTTGAATCGCCGCATGCCATTCTCGGCGTCTTTGAGGAGAAGTTTCTCGCCCTTCCCAAGGATGCCCTGATCACCTCTATGCGTGAACATCAAAAATATTTTGCCATTGTTGACGAGGAGGGCCGGCTGCGGCCAAACTTCATCGCCGTCAATAACACCGAGGTAAAGGATGAAGGGCTAGGGGCGGAAGGGCATCAACGGGTATTACGAGCCAGGCTTGAGGACGGCCTTTTCTTCTTCAGGAAAGACCTGAAACGTAAATTGGCGGAACGGGTAAAAGATCTTGACGGTCTTATTTTCCAGGCAAGGCTTGGCTCTATGCGTGAAAAGACCAACCGTATTCAAGCTCTCGCCGGTCTGTTGGCACAGGATTTGGCGCCGGACATGGTGGAAGATAGCAAACGGGCCGCCTACCTGGCCAAGGCCGATCTGCTGACTGAGATGGTCAATGAATTTCCTTCACTACAGGGATTGATGGGCCGGGACTACGCGGCTTTGGATGGCGAGAAGCCGTCGGTTGCCGAGGCCATCGCCGAGCACTACATGCCTATCAGGGCCGGCAGCGGCCTGCCAACGGGTATTCTTGGCGCCCTTATTGGTATGGCCGACCGCCTTGACACCATCGCCG